>OY787533.1:2406769-2707615 GCA_963678925.1 uncultured Acidaminobacter sp.
AAAAGCACTGTCCTCAGCATATTGAAATTAGAAAAGAGCTCAAGCAAGTCTCCAAGGAGCTGGAGTCCTTTTACGATCCGGCACTGATTTGGGTGGCCAAGCGGGTCATGCGCGGCAAAAACTAGGATGAACGCGTGTGAAGTCGCATCTTGACAAGTTCCTGCCTCTTGGATACCCTGTTAGGGATAAAGAAAAAGGGATGATTCAAATGCAGGAAGAACAAATGGATAAACGACAAAAGGTGTTGAATACGACACTTCATATGATTCTAGAGAACGGCATACAGGCAACCTCCATGTCCAAGGTGTCGAAGCGGTCGGGCGTGGCGGTCGGAACAATCTATCATCATTTTCCCAGCAAAGAGGCGCTGATCACCGAGCTCTACAGAAGTATCAAGATTGGTATTGCGGCGGTTGTTTTTGAAGGTGTCGATACGGAGCATGGTACTCAGGCAAGTTTTGAAAGAATTGTTCGGAACATGATTGCCTATGCCAGGGAAAACCCTGAGGCTTACGCCTTTGTGGAAGGCTACTGCACGTCTCCGGAAATTGACCCTCAAGTCAAATCGGAACTCTTCAACGCCTTTCAGCAGCAAATTTCTGATCTGTATGACAAGTGGTCAGAGGGCAAACATGGAAGGCATATATCCGTTGAAATGCTGAACCTGTATTTGAACGGGGCCCTGTCATTTCTAATTCGTGCGTGCATCTCGGAAGAAATTGACTGGGAAGACCCGCAAATTGAAACCTATATTCACATGATCTGGCAGGGGATGAGCAACGTGTAAAGCTGCACTTGCCTAGGGTCAGATTCACCCTGTGTCTGCAAATCCTGTAGAGCGGAAGATGGAAAATCCATCCTTTGCTTTACAGGATTTTTTCGTGCGTGAAAACAAAATATGCACACATTTTGAAAGCATCCCAAATTTAAGAAAATTACAAATCCTGTGGTGATATGGACTTCAATTGGGGTAAAAACTCCATAGTGCACAGGAAAAGGGGGATATGATGGAAACTTTGAAAAAAACACCATTATATGACGTACATGTCGGTGCAGGCGCCAAAATGGTTCCTTTTGCCGGCTGGGACATGCCCGTACAGTACAAGGGGCTTGTCACGGAACACGAAGCGGTTAGAAATCAAGCAGGACTCTTTGACGTTTCCCATATGGGAGAGGTGGATGTAGATGGTCCTGAGGCAACCCGGTTCGTCAATTATCTGGTTGTCGGAAATGTGGCAGATCTGCCGCCCGGAAAGGTGCTTTACAGCCTCATGTGCTATGAGGATGGCGGTGTCGTTGATGATCTTCTGGTATACAGGAAGTCAGAAGACTCCTATCTCCTGGTCATCAATGCAGGCAACGTTGACAAGGACGATGCCTGGATTCGTGAAAAGGCCAAGGCCTTTGATGTCTATGCGAGAAACCGGTCAGACGAATACGCACAGCTGGCGCTTCAGGGGCCCAAGGCACAGGACATCCTGCAAAAGCTTGTGGAACTTGACCTAAACGAAATTGGATTTTTTGAGTTCAAGGAAAATGTTCAGGTAGCACAATGTTCGGCGCTGGTATCGCGGACAGGTTATACAGGCGAAGACGGATTTGAAATCTACTGCGCCCCTGAAGAGGCTGAGAAAATCTGGCGTGCCATTGAGGATGCCGGAGCTGGATTCGGACTGGAGCCGGCTGGATTGGGTGCGAGAGATACCCTGCGTTTTGAGGCGACACTGCCCCTGTATGGACATGAAATCAAAAAGGAAATCACGCCACTTGAAGCGGGACTGGGCTATTTTGTAGACCTTGAGGGCGTCGACTTTATTGGGAAATCAGCACTTGTAAAACAGAAAAAGGAAGGCCTTGAGCTTAAGCTCGTAGGCTTTGAAATGATAGACAAGGGCATACCACGTGAAGGCTACAGCGTCATAAGAAGCGGGGATGTCATTGGCACCGTTACAACTGGCTATAAGGCGCCAACGGTAGGAAAGATAATCGGACTTGCCCATGTTGACATCGAGTATACCAAGTTGGGTACTGAGCTCGAAATAGACATTCGCGGCAAGCGTAGAAAAGCGGTTGTTGTGAGCAAGCGGTTCTATACGAAAAAGTATAAAAAATAGAAACAGTCTAATAGGGATTAAGAGGGTTTTAATTTAAAGGAGGAAATGCTATGAAAGTGGAAAAAGGCCTGTATTACTCGGACGATCATGAGTGGGTGCGTGTTGAAGGGAACATGGCATACATAGGGATCAGTGATTATGCCCAGCATGAAATGGGCGATATCGTGTTTGTCGAGCTTCCAGATGAAGACGATGAATTTGACAAGGGAGACGCCCTGGGTGCCATTGAATCTGTTAAGGCGGCGTCCGATGTGCTCATGCCGGTTTCGGGCCGTATTGTTGAGGTCAATGAGGATCTGGAGGACGCACCGGAAAAGGTGAATGAAGATGCCTTTGGTGCTTGGATTGTCAAAGTCGAGCTTTCTGACACCGACGAAATCGAGGCACTTATGGACAGTGAAGCTTACGAGGCATTTGTCAACAAATAGAACTTGACCTGAGTATGGGAGGTAGCAGTATGCATAGGTATATACCAAACTCTGAGCAAGATAGAAAAGATATGCTTAAGGTCCTTGGAAAGGACAGTTTAGAGGCACTTTTTATGGACATTCCAGAGGCCTTCAAATTAGGACGAGACCTGGATCTTGATTCTTCAAAGAGTGAAATGGAAATTCACCGTCTTCTAAAGGCGATTGCGGACAAAAATAAGAATCTGGACGACCTGGTGTGCTTTCTTGGGGCTGGAGCCTACGACCATTTCATTCCAACGGTTGTGAATCATCTGGCGGGACGGTCTGAATTCTATACGGCATATACGCCGTATCAGCCTGAAATCAGCCAAGGCACCCTGCAGAATATATTTGAATATCAGTCGCTCATCTGTGAGCTGACCGGCATGGATGTGTCCAATGCATCTGTATATGACGGTGCACATGCGGCTGCGGAAGCGGCAATTATGGCATGTGCTGCAAGAAAGAAAAATAAGATTCTTGTTTCAGCAGGCGTGCACCCTGAAATCAGACAAGTCGTAAAGACTTACTTCAGGTTCAGAGACTATGAAATCGTTGAAGTGCCCCTCGATGGCGGCGAAACGGATTATACCGCTCTTCAAGGGGCGGCAGATAAAGATACGGCGGGCATTTTAGTGCAGTCACCGAACTTCTTTGGCATTGTTGAAGATGTGGCAAGGATCTCAGAAATCATGAAAGGGATCAAGGGACTTACAATCGTATCTGCTGATCCCATAGCGCTTGCCCTTCTTGAACCACCGGGAAAACTTGGCGCAGACATCGTTGTTGGCGAGGGACAGGTGCTGGGCAACGACCTGGCGCTTGGAGGTCCTTATTTTGGATTTATGGCAGTGACCGACAAGCTTGTAAGAAAGCTTCCGGGAAGGGTCTGCGGACAGTCCCTGGATGAAGACGGAAAACGGGCCTTTGTCTTGACACTCCAGGCCAGAGAGCAGCATATACGCCGCTTTAAGGCCACGTCCAACATCTGTACCAATCAGGGTCTTATGATTTTAAAGGCTGCAATTTATATGAATACGGTTGGTCGGGAAGGCCTAAAAGAGGTTGCGGACCATTGTCTTCAAAAATCCCATTATCTCTATGACCAACTGATTGCACGTGGTATTGCAAAGCCTGCTTTTGACAAGCCATTCTTCAAGGAGTTTGCAGTAACCCTTGAAAAGCCAGTTGCGGAAGTCAACAAGGCACTGCTGGAAGCCGGGTTTATCGGCGGGTATGATGTAAATGCATTTTATCCCATGCCAAACACCATGCTTATTGCAGTAACTGAAAAGAGAACAAAGGCTGAAATAGATGCTTTTGTAAAGGCATTGGAGGTGACTTTATGAAGCATTATGAAAAGCTGATATTTGAAGTCTCAAAGCCGGGCAGACGTGCATTTCATCTGCCAAAGCTGGATGTTGAAAACAAACCGCTTGAAGAAATGATCCCTCAAGCATTTTTGAGAAAAGAAGACGCAGAACTGCCAGAAGTAAGTGAAATGGATATTGTCCGCCACTATACCAACATATCAGATAAGAACTATTCCATTGACAAAGGCTTCTATCCACTGGGGTCTTGTACCATGAAATACAATCCGAAGGTCAACGAGGATGCAGTGGCCCTTAATGGTTTGAAGCATCTGCATCCATATCAGCCGGAGGAAACCCTTCAAGGCGCACTTGGACTCATGCATGAGCTTGCTGAAATACTGGCTGAAATTTCTGGTATGGATCAGGTAACCCTTCAGCCTGCGGCAGGGGCACAAGGCGAACTGACTGGACTTATGCTGATTAAGGCCTATCATGAAAATCGCGGTGACCAACAGCGCAACAAAATTATTGTACCGGACTCTGCACATGGGACCAATCCGGCAACGGCAGCAGTCGTGGGTATGGAGATCATAGAGATTCCGTCCGATGCCTTTGGAAATGTGGACCTGGATGCCCTAAGTCAAGCTGTTGGCGAAGATACGGCCGGACTTATGCTCACGAATCCGTCTACCCTGGGACTTTTCGAGAAGAACATCGGCGAGATTGCACGTATTGTACATGAAGCCGGTGGATTGCTCTATTATGATGGCGCAAACATGAATGCCATCATGGGCCAATGCAGACCGGGAGACATGGGCTTTGATGTCATGCACTACAATCTGCACAAGACATTTTCCACGCCGCATGGCGGCGGTGGTCCAGGTGCGGGTCCTGTTGGTGTCAAAGAAAGTCTGGCGCCGTTTTTACCGGTACCAATGGTTTCAAAGGAAGATGAGACCTACGCCTTTGACTATGCGCGGCCACTCACGATTGGAAAGGTGAAAAGCTTCTATGGCAATTTCAGCATCCTTGTCAGAGCTTACACCTACATTAAGTCCATGGGCTATGACGGCATTAAGGAAGCGGGAGAAACGTCTGTTCTGAATGCAAATTACCTGATGCATAAGATGAAGGATGACTATCAGATTCCAGAAGACATGCTCTGCAAGCATGAGTTTGTGGCAGCGGGGCTGAAAAATAAGGCAGAGGGTATTTCCACACTCGATGTTGCAAAACGGATTATAGACTATGGCTATCATCCGCCTACAGTCTACTTCCCGCTGATTGTACCGGAGGCGCTCATGATTGAACCTACGGAAACAGAAAGCATGGAGACGCTGGATGACTTTGCGGCCGTGATGAAACAGATTGCCCATGAGGCAGTCAACGAACCGGACCTCCTTAAGAATGCACCGCATAAGACACCGGTTCGCCGTATTGATGAGGTGCGTGCTGCAAGAGTTCTGATTCTCAAATATAAAGACAGTTTGAAAGAGCAAAAAGAATAAGGTCGAGCTTTCGACATTCTAAGGCTGCCGCTATGGCAGCCTTTAGACTGCAAAGAAAACCAGCAAAGATAATCGGTCAGGAAATTGACAGGATAAAGCGGGATTGTGAAATATTGATAAGTTAAAGCGGTGCAAAACGTGTTAGACTATAATCAACCAAGTAAGTAGAGCACAATACATATGGAGGCATTATGGAACGATTAGAAGGCAAGACGGTAGCACAAAAAATGAGAGCCGACATGGCAATGGATCTTGAAAAACTGACTGAAACGGGTGTGACACCTGGACTCAGAGTTATTCTCATTGGCAAGGACCCTGCTGCGGCGTCCTATGTGAGAATGGTTGAAAAGCGCTGTCACAAGGACGGTCTTGATGCACAGGTCATTTACATGGATGACGACATAACAGAAGAAGCGCTCTTAGAAGAGATTGAAAAGCTGAATGCAGACAAGGCTGTACATGGAATACTCGTACAGATGCCTCTGCCGCGTCATATAAATAAGAACAAGGTGGTTGAGAAGATTGCACCGAGCAAGGATGTGGACGGATTCCATATTCTCAATGCGGGCAAATTGTATGCAGGTGTGAAGGGTCTTTATCCATGTACACCTTATGGTGTCATTCATATGCTCGAGTACAGCGGTATAGATATTGAAGGAAAGCATGCCGTTGTAATCGGCAGAAGCAATGTTGTGGGCAAGCCGGTTGCCATGCTTCTTCTCGAGCGCAATGCGACTGTGACAATTTGTCATTCAAGAACGCAGGATCTGGCCGAGATGACAAAGCAGGCAGATATTCTTGTGGCAGCAGCGGGCAGACCGCATATGGTCACTGCCGAAATGGTAAAAGAGGGTGCGGTTGTCATAGATGTAGGTATACATGAGGTTGATGGTAAAATAACAGGTGATGTGGATTACGATTCCGTGAGTCAAAAAGCGGGATGGCTTACACCTGTACCAGGCGGTGTGGGGACTACAACCATTGCAACACTCTCGTGGAATACAATCAAGGCAGCACTGGATACACTATAAACCTATAAGCAGGTTAGACAAGAACACATGCACAGCGAAGGACACAGCTTGGATTTTCAAGAATCTAAAGTCTGTAGAACTTCGCTGTTTTTATGTTTATGCGTCCATGGGCACGGGGTATGAATTCATAATGCAATAGAAATATGTCTTCGGCAAAAACTTGTACGACTTTCTTGAACTGATTTTGAAATTAACACGAATCCTATCGAGTCTCCATAAGGAAATAGTGTATAATATCATATGTAACGCAATGGGGGATGAATTTGATGTTACAGAATACCGTACAAGGAGATACAGCTTTGAATTTACTATTTGGTGGTGTAGGTGTGGCACTTGCGGCAGTTGCAGTGCTGGTGCTCAAAAAAACAAGCAACCATGAAGAAATCGATATAGACGAGATAATCAACGATTTCAGAGTGCTGCGCTCAGCTTTTGTACAATTCAAGAAGGAAGAAAAGGGATTGTGCGAGGACCTGAAAATACTCATTAAGTATATGCGTGAGCCCCGTGAAATCGCATGGGAGCGATATGGCATATCCATTGACCAGAAGTTTCTGATTGTGAAAAATGCCAAGCATATGAACGCCGATTTGATTCTCCAACGTGTAGGCGGCGCGTCTTATGTGCAGAGCAATAAGCTCTATCTGAGTTTTTCAAGTGTCAATGCAATCAGTAAGATTGAACCGGTGGCTTCATTCAGGGTGATTCCTGCAGAAGGCATCACGACGACCACCCATCTCGAGTTTGATTACTCTGAGTCGGTGACTGAGGACAATGAAATCAATGATGTGAAGTGGGAAAATATGAGCCCGCGTTATTCTGAACCGGGTATTAAAAAGATACGCCTGCGCATTCAGGACAAGAATGGAAACTGGTCCGAGTGGGTGGAACGGCAAATTGTCGTAAAAGAATTGAAGGGAATACGGGAAATTGCTTCTGGCCAGGACAGTGTCTTCATTGTACATAACAATGGAAAGATAGACGCCCTTGGTCGCAATGATTTTGGACAGCTTGCCATGGGGGACACAGAGTCTCTTGCACGGCGAAAGATCGTGAAAATGATTGAGAACGTCAGATCGGTCGATGGCGGTGGATTCCATACGGTCTTCCTGACCAATGACGGCAAGGTTTTTACATGCGGCAGAAATCACTTTGGTCAGCTGGGTCAGGGGAATCGAACAGATATTATCACCCCTAAGCAGATGTGGGGCCTTGAAAGTGTGAAGCAGGTTTCAGCAGGTGAAAGCTTCGGCGCAGCACTGACAACCTCAGGGCATGTCTATGCATGGGGCAATAATGAATATGGTCAGCTGGGTTTTGAGCCGTCCTATTTTAAAGAGAATCCCCAGCGTGTTGAAGGTATCGAGAATATTAAGGAAATTTCGTGCGGAAGCACACATATGCTTGCTCTCGGCTTTGACGGCAACGTCTATAGCTGGGGAGATAACCGCTATGGTCAGCTTGGGCACGGTTTTAAGGGTAAATATAACGAACCGGGCGTTTCGTCGGTTTCTGGAATTAAGAGCATTTGTGCAGGAAAAGGGTTCAGCCTTGCTATAATGGAGTCTGGAAAAGTCAAAGGCTGGGGCCTGAACACCAAGTCCCAGGTCGGTATCGTCGGAGAATCCGAGCTGCTTTTTCCTCAAGAGCTTCTTGAAATCAAGGAAATTGTGCAGATCAGTACCAAGGAGAACTTTGCTGTTGCGCTGGACAGCATTGGTCAGGTTTATACCTGGGGACACTACAGCGGCGTGGATGATGACTATCCGACAAAACCAAGACGTGTTGGCGACCTGAAATATATCAAATCCGTCGCGGCAACCTCAGATGCTGGATACGCTGTCGATGAAAAGGGCAATGTCGTGCGCTGGGACAGATATATCGATAAAATCGAAAATGTTCTGTTTTTTGAAGATGAGCAAACAGGTGTCCACGATACGAAGACGAAGGATGAAAAGCCATCTGGAAAGAACATCGAAAGTGCAAATGGGGCAAAATAACTGTAATAAGCTGGATTAGAGCACTAATCCAGCTTTTCCTTTTTTTGAAACACACGAGAAGAACACGAAAATACTTTACGAAGACTTCACAATAATATGAACGTTTTGTAATATAAAATGTTGAAATTTCGTAAAATTCCTGTTATATTAATGAGAATAGATTTGAATGATGAGAGTAAATATACGAGTGAGTGAATATTAATAAGAAGAGGTGGTATTTTTGAAGAAATTCAAGCGCGTATTAGTAGCAAATCGCGGCGAAATTGCCATTCGCGTCTTCCGTGCATGTCATGAGCTCGGAATTCGTACAGTGGCCATTTATTCTAAAGAAGATAAAAATGCGCTGTTTAGAACCAAAGCGGACGAATCGTATCTAATTGGGAAATCAAAGGGGCCTATCGAGGCGTACTTGAATATCAATGAGATTGTAAAGCTTGCCAAGAAAAAAGGCGTTGACGCAATCCACCCAGGTTATGGTTTTCTATCGGAGAATCCTGAGCTGGCTGAGAAATGTGAAGAAGCCGGCATTGCATTCATCGGTCCAGATCCGGACATGATGATTCGCATGGGTGATAAAATCAAGTCGAAGAAGGTTGCATCGTCTGTAGGCGTGCCAACAATTCCAGGATTTGAGAAGCCCCTTCTAACAGATCAGGAAGCCCTTGAAGCTGCACGCTTCTGTGGCTATCCTATTATTCTGAAAGCTTCTGCAGGTGGCGGCGGTCGCGGTATGCGTATCGTGCGTGAGGAATCACAGCTTGTAGCAGAATACAGAAGTGCAAAGAATGAAGCAAAGAAAGCATTTGGTATTGAGGATGTCTTCATTGAGAAATTCCTTGAGAATCCAAAGCATATTGAAGTGCAGATTCTGGGTGACGCCCATGGAAACGTAGTCCACCTCTTTGAGCGTGACTGTTCCATTCAAAGACGCCATCAGAAGCTCATCGAGTTCACACCTTCCCTAGCGCTGACTGAGGAGAAGCGTCAGGCAATCTGTGACGATGCTGTACGCATTTCAAAGGCAGTTAACTACAAAAATGCCGGTACGGTTGAATTCCTTGTAGACAAGGAAGGCAATCACTATTTTATAGAAATGAATCCGCGTATTCAGGTTGAACATACGGTTACTGAAATGGTAACAGGCATTGACCTGGTGCAGTCGCAGATCCTTGTAGCTCAAGGCTACGCACTGGATTCGGATGAAGTAGGTATTGGTTCACAGGAGAATATCAAGGTTAACGGTTACTCAATCCAGTGCCGTGTAACGACAGAAGATCCTGCAAACAACTTCGCACCAGATACAGGCCTCATCGACGTTTACCGGTCAGCTTCCGGCTTCGGTATTCGACTTGACGGCGGCAACGGCTATACGGGTTCCATGATCAGCCCTTACTACGACAGTCTTCTCGTTAAGTGTACATCGTGGTCAAGAACATTCGATGACGCAATCAGAAAGTCTGTACGTGCAATTAAGGAAATGAGTGTCCATGGTGTTAAAACCAACATTCCGTTTCTGATCAATGTGCTCCTGCATGATGAGTTCAGAAGAGGTGCCTGCGATACGAACTTCATCGCAAACAACCCTGACCTGTTTGACTTTACTGCCAAGCAGGACGTGGAGCTGAAACTGCTGAGCTTCATCGGTGACATTGTTGTCAATGAGACAGGTGGAACAAAGCCAAGCTTTGACGTTCCAGTTGTTCCGTCTTTTGACAAGGCAGACATGATGTCCGGCACGAAGCAGATTCTGGACGAAAAAGGCCCTGAAGGTCTTGTTGAGTGGATTCATGGGCAGAACAAGCTTCTGCTTACAGATACAACGATGCGTGATGCGCATCAGTCTCTCATGGCGACACGTGTTCGTACTCAGGACATTAAGAAAATCGCAAAGGCGACTTCTGCCCTGGGCAAGGACCTGTTCTCAGTAGAGATGTGGGGCGGTGCGACATTTGATGTTGCCTACCGTTTCCTGAACGAATCTCCATGGGAACGTCTTGATATCTTAAGAGAGCGTATGCCGAATGTCCTTCTGCAAATGCTGATCAGGGGTTCAAATGGTGTTGGTTACAAGAACTACCCGGACAATGTCATCCGTGAGCTGATTCAGGAATCGGCAAAGCGCGGTATTGATGTGTTCAGGATTTTCGATTCCCTTAACTGGTTCAAGGGCATGGAAGTTGCAATCGATGAAGTCCTGAAAACAGGCAAGGTTGCAGAGGCATGCATTTGCTACACAGGGGATATACTCGATACGACACGTGACAAGTACACGCTTGAATACTATGTGAATCTTGCTAAGCAGATTGAAGCTTCCGGCGCGCACATTCTTGGTATCAAGGATATGTCGGGTCTTCTCAAGCCATACGCTGCATTCAAGCTGGTGAAGGCACTCAAGGAAGAGATTTCGATTCCGGTTCACCTTCATACACATGATACGACAGGTAACGGGGTTGCATCCCTGCTGCTTGCCGCTGAAGCTGGTGTGGATATTGTTGATACGGCGTTCAACGCAATGTCAGGTCTGACTTCTCAGCCAGCTCTGAACTCCATTGTTGCAGCGCTTGAAAATACGGACCGCGCAACAGGCTTTGACCTTGATGCAATCCAGAAAATTTCTGATTACTGGTCAAGTGTTCGTCCTGTATATGCACAGTTTGAGTCCGATCTGAAGTCGACAAGTGCTGAAATTTACAAGTACGAGATTCCAGGCGGTCAGTACTCGAACCTGAAGCCACAGGTTGAGAGCTTTGGCCTTGGTCACAGATTCAACGAAGTTAAGGAAATGTACAGAGATGTCAACACCATGTTTGGAGATATTGTCAAGGTAACGCCTTCTTCCAAAGCGGTTGGCGACATGGCCATCTTCATGATTCAGAACGATCTGACACCGGAGAACATTATGGCAAATGGTAAGGATCTTGCTTACCCTGACTCGGTTGTCGCTTACTTCGGCGGCATGATGGGACAGCCTGCACATGGTTTCCCTAAAGATCTGCAAAAGCTTGTGCTTAAGAATGAGAAGCCGATAACTGTACGACCTGGAGAGCTTCTTGAAGATGAAGACTTTGATGCGATTGCACAAATGCTTCAGGACAAGCACGGCATTGAAGCGACAAAATCTGATGTCATCAGTTCTGCCCTTTATCCAAAGGTGTTTGATGATTACCTCAAGTACGTCGCAGAGCATGGCGACCTAAGCCGTATGGGCTCAGATGTCTACTTCCACGGCCTTGAAGAAGGCGAAACATGTGAGGTTGAAATCGATGAGGGCAAGACGCTTGTCATCAAGCTGCTTGAAATCGGCAAGGTTGACAATGAAGGTATGAGAAGACTTGCGTTTGAAGTGAATGGCAACAGACGCGATGTCATGATTGAAGATAAGTCTTCTAAGACTGCAGGTGGCGGGGGCGGCAGCCGCAAGGTGATGGCAGACCCTGAAAATCCACTCGAAATCGGATCGTCAATTCCTGGCAAGGTTGTTAAAGTTCTTGTCAAAGAAGGCGATGCAGTAGAAGCAGGCGATACGGTTGCAATTGTTGAAGCCATGAAAATGGAGACCAATGTGACTGCGTCATGCTCCGGTCTTGTAGAGCACGTTTATGTTCAGGCGGATCAAATGGTTGAAGCCACAGAACTGCTCCTTGCAATGACAGAGTGTACTGCTTAATCAGTAAATCATTTAAGCCTGGTAGTGAAATTTCACTGCCAGGCTTTTAAATTAGTGCCTAGCAGTCTGTGCTAGAATCAGGACGTTAGAATTACCTAATGGCATTATGATTATTCCCTATATTCAGATGTACAAATGCGATGTGATTTTTTTCGAAATACGTAAAGATTGGTAGAGGGTTTTACAGAATTATATCGAAGTAATTGTATAGCGAAAATTCAATATGCTACGAAGGTTTTTTATGATACTTTCGTCAAAAAGTGCATATAAAGAATCTAATTCGGGTATGAATATCGTGATAATATACAATGAAACGAGGGGGTCTCATGACAACTATGCAAGATATGCTATTTCAATCCGATCAAAAACTTGATAATGAGCATGATGACACCATCCTATTTGCAGACGATCGCCTAGGCGGTGATGAAGTAACAGAAAGCGCCCCTTGGAAAATTATCATCGCAGATGACGAAGAAGAAGTTCACGCAATGACCCGAATGGTTATGAAGAAATTCGAATTTGAAGGGCGTGCGGTTGAGTTGATAAGTGCGTATTCTGGCAGGGAAACCATTGAAATTATGGAGAAACAGCCTGATGTAGCGATTATTCTTCTGGATGTGGTCATGGAAAATGAAAACTCTGGCCTTGAAGTGGTTAAGAAAATACGTGATGAGCTCAGAAATCCGTTCGTTCGTATCATTTTAAGAACAGGCCAGCCAGGTCAGGCGCCAGAAGAAGATGTAATCAGAAATTACGACATCAATGATTATAAATCAAAAACAGAATTGACCGTACAAAAGCTCTATACAGCGGTGATTGCATCACTGCGTGCGTATCAGGGCATGCGAATTATTGAAACGAATCGAATTGGTCTTGAACGTATCATCAATACGTCCAGAGAACTTTTCGAAATGCAGTCCCTCAGATCCTTTAGCAAGAATGCCATACAGAGCATGTGTGACATGATTTCCAATGGCGACGCCCTTTCTGAAGGTCTTAGCGGTTTGGCGGCAACACTTTCTCATGAACAGCTCATCGCCATTGGCGGTACAGGTGTTTTTGAGGAGTACAGCGGTTATCTGATTAAGGACATTCCGAATGAGGAGCTGCGTGAAGACATTGAGAAGGCACTCACCCTAAGTGGCTGTTACTTCAGGGACAATATCTTCATCAGCCATTTCAAGTCATCCAACGATAATGAAAGTATTTTCTACATTAAAGGAAAGCGGCCTTTTGAGGATTTCGAAATGAATCTTTTAAAAATACTTTCCTCAAATGTATCTGTGGCCATTGACAATATTTATTTGAATAATGAAATTGTCGATACACAAAAAGAGGTCATCTTCACCCTGGGTGAAATTGTTGAGACCCGTTCCAAGGAAACTGCCAACCACGTGCGCCGCGTTGCGGAGTACTCATGGCTCCTGGCACGTGCTGTGGGAATCAGCAGTGATGAGGCCAACATACTCAGACTGGCTTCTCCGATGCATGATATCGGAAAAATCGGTATTCCAGACCTGATTCTCAATAAGCCTGGAAAACTTACGCCTGAAGAGTTTGAAGTCATCAAGAATCATACAACCATCGGGTATGAGGTTCTCAAGCAATCGAACCGACGTATTATGAAAATGGCAGCGACTATTGCCTTGCAGCATCACGAGCGTTGGGACGGCACTGGGTATCCAAATGGCATAAGCGGCGAGAATATCGACATATTCGCCCGCATTACAAGCGTCTGCGACGTATACGATGCACTTAGCCATAAGCGTATTTACAAGGATGCATGGCCCGAAGATGAGGTTCACGCTTATTTCAAGGATATGCGGACAAAAATGTTTGATCCGGTAATTGTCGATAAACTCTTTGAGCACATTGACGATATCATTGCCATTAAGGAGAAATATCCTGATTAAACGTAACGAAGCATGTTATAATGAAAAAAAGACGAACCGAAGGAGCGTGGAAAGTTTGAAGGAAAGAAGACGTTTTAAGAGATTGCCGGTAGAGATCAAATTGACGATTGAGTCGCTGTACCGTCAGAATAACGAGTCACTTGACGAACTCAATGAGTCCATTGTTGTGACGGATATATCAAGAACAGGTTTAGGTTTCATGTCTTCAGCAGAACTGCCTATGGATTACTACTTCAACGCGAGAATTGAAATCGACGAAGAGCGTAAGTTCTACGGTGTCATGAAGATAATCCGCAAGGTTCAAGACGAAGACGGCGCTTTCCATTTTGGCTGTGAATTCGTTGGAATGGCAGATATTCTGACCGGTTGTATAGACGACTATCAAGATGAATTAGGACTATAACCCTCAGCCCTCTCTGGAGAAATCCGAGAGGGCTGTTTTGCGAAAAAGGCAAAGAAATGCACATTTTAGTAGAATGGCGTGACTAACGACATGAGCAACCGCAAGGTTGCTCCGTGCGCAACAGAGTTCATCCGCGCCTTGACTTTCAAAGATTTCACCAGTCTGAAAGTTGCAGCATTTTTAAAGAAACGTTCACCCCAAGCCAAGGAGGAAAACATGAAAGCTGTATTTACATATGACTATGGCAAGACACAACTGGACCGTATCCGCGCACTCGGCTACGAAATCACACTGATTCATGAAAAGGAAATTGAAAATTCATCTGCTGTTAATGAAGCGGAAATACTTGTTTGCTATAATCCTTTTGATAGAATAGACATACGAAAAATGACAGGTCTGAAATGGATTCAGCTTTCAAGTGTCGGTTTTGACCAGCTTCCATCTGAGGCGGCTCAGGAAAAGAATATCATGGTAACAAATAATCGGGGCGGCTATTCAAAGCCCATGGGTGAATGGATCGTCATGAACATTCTTGAAGTGTATAAGAAAAGAAAACTGCAGATGCTTGACCAGCAAAACAGACGCTGGCACCTCGATTCATCCATACTGGAAATTGTAGGACGGAAAATTGCCTTTCTTGGAACCGGTACCATTGCCCAAGAGGCGGCGAAGCGCCTGCAGGGGTTTGAGGCAGAAGTAGTCGGCTTCAATACCAGCGGGCACGAAAGTCCATATTTTGATGTGTGCTATCCTATGGATCAGCTTGAAGAGAGGCTGTCTGATATGGATGTGGTGGTTGTGACCCTGCCGCATACGGAAGAGACACATCACTTCGTAAATAAGACGCGCATGGCCCATATGAAAGACGACAGTGTCCTGATCAATGTGTCAAGAGGGTCAAATATTGACGAAAAGGCCTTGATTGAAGCCCTTGAAAATGATAAATTCTTAGGCGTTGCAGTAGATGTTTTTGAAGAGGAGCCGCTGCCGCAGGATAGTCCCCTTTGGCACATCGACAGGGTGTATTTTTCACCGCATAACTCGTGGGTCTCTGAAATGAAGAATACACGGCGGTTTGAGCTGATATACCGGAACATGAAAAACTATATTGAGAACAAGCCACTTGAAAATGTGGTAGACATACAGCGTGGATATTAGGAGGTTTTATGAAACTAGTTTTAGATACCCATATGCATACACTGGCAAGCGGTCATGCTTACAGCACCCTTGCGGAGTATGTGGATGAAGCCAAGAAAAAAGGTTTTGAACTGATTGCCCAAACAGATCATGGTCCAGCTATGCCGGGTGGGCCCCATGTATTTCATATCATGAATCAGCGCGTTATTCCCGATGTAATTGACGGTGTACGTGTTTTGAAGGGCGTTGAGGTCAATATCATTGATTTTGAGGGCAACCTGGATATTGAGGACCGCAATTTAGAGACACTGGACCTGGTCCTTGCGAGTCTTCACGATGTTTGCATGGAGCCTGGCGACAGGGAGCAGAATACCAGAGCCCTGATCGGCGCCATGAAAAACAAAAATGTTGATGTAATTGGTCACTCTGGAAACCCGGCGTTTCCCATTGATATCGATGCATTTTTAAAGGCCGCAAAGGAATATGACATTATGGTGGAAATCAATAATTCTTCCTTTGGAAAAAGTCGAGTGGGCAGCCGAGAAAATTGTGAGTGCATTGCAAAGAAAGCGAAAGAGTACGGCGTCAAGCTCATAGCTGGCAGTGATGCCCATGTGCGTTTTGACCTTGGAAATTTCAATTACGCCATGGAAGTTTTCGAAAAGTACGAAATTCCAGAAGCACTCATTATGAATACGTCGGTTGATAAGTTTCTGAGTCATCTCAGAGGCAGGGGAAAGAATGTATAGAACAGGTGAAAGTATGAAAAAACAATTGCGCGGTTATGATCCGGGTGCGCTGAAAGCCTGGTTATCTGAGCAAGGTGAGAAACCCTTCAGAGCAGGCCAGATTTTTTCCTGGGTTCAAAAGGGCATCAGCTCCTTCGATGAAATGTCCAATATTTCAAAGGGCCTGCGTCAGACCCTTGCCGAAGCCTTTATTCTGGATAATGTGAAAATCATCAAGCGTTTGGATTCTCAGGACAAGACAAGAAAGTACCTGCTGTCCATGCATGACGGCGAAATCATTGAGGCCGTTCTCATGCGGTACAAGCATGGAAACAGTATTTGTGTGTCCACCCAGGTGGGATGCAGAATGGGCTGTTCCTTCTGTGCGTCTACGCTCGGGGGCATGACACGAAATTTAGAGGCAGCGGAAATACTGGGACAAATCATGGTCATTCAAAATGACATTGGAGAGCGCATCAGCAATATTGTGCTGATGGGCAGCGGTGAGCCACTGGATAATTATGATGAGGTCATGCAGTTTCTGCGACTTGTCAATCATGCTGATGGACTCAACATAAGCATGCGCCATATCACCCTTTCCACATGTGGTCTTGTGGACCAGATCAAACGCCTCGCAGATGAAAAGCTTCAGCTGACCCTGGCAATTTCACTCCATGCGGTTTCCGATGAGAAACGCAACAGCCTTATGCCAGTCAATAAGAAATACAATTTGGACAGCCTTCTGGAGGCCTGCAGGTATTATACAAAGCAGACCGGACGCAGAATTACCTTTGAGTACGCCCTCATACAGGGTGAAAATGACCATGCGTCAGAAGCGAAGGCATTGGCGAAACGACTTAGGGGACTGCTTTGTCATGTGAACCTCATACCGATCAATCCGGTTGAAGAGCGAGGCTACAAGGCGTCAAGCAATGCGAGTATTTCCAGCTTCCAAAAAGTACTCAAGGACGCGGGTATTGAGACGACCATTCGCCGTGAGCTCGGATCCGATATCAACGCCGCGTGCGGTCAGCTGCGCGCCCAGCATATTGAAAGTGTCTCTGAGGATGCCTGATAAGATTTTTATCGAGTAAAATTCCTGTAAGAGACGCGTCAAAAATAGTTTTTAAAAAAGTAGATTCAAGCCAATATTTCCTTTGTACGGATTTTAGTGCTTGAGTCTTTTTTTTTGCGTGAACACACCGGAGCGTTTTCTTTGAGGTAAACGTTTTAGGTGGCTAAATCCGAATGTTTTCAAATAGAAAAAAAATATTGTTTTTGAAGGGGAACAATATCTTAACATAGAATTAATATTCATAAGAAAGTTGTGAATAATCTGATAATAATGAGGTATATGTATCTCATAGAAAACTTTCTTTGTAAAACGTAAGGAGGAGATTCGTATGGTGAAAATCATTGCAGGAGAAAAAGGTACTGGAAAAACAAAGCGCATGATCCGCATGGCCAATGACGATGTGAAATCGCTCAATGGTCATGTTGTGTTTATTGACGATGACAAACGTCATATTTACGATTTGAACCACGATTTGAGATTCATGTGTATGGAAGAGTTCCCGGTTAAAACAGCGGAAGAATTTTTCGGTTTCCTATGCGGTGTGATTTCAAATGATTATGACATTGAAAAGGTTTACATTGATGGGCTGCTCAAGATTGCGGGTATTACCGAATCGGATCTTGTGAGCTTTGTACCACGTCTTGAAGATTTAACGAAAGAGTATAAGTTCAACGTTGTGTTTACCCTCAGTGGTGACAAGACGCTCCTTCCTAACGAAATTTCTCCTTATTATATTGAATAGCATAAATGATGAATATGAAAATAAAAAAGATACCGCAGACTTTGTCTGCGGTATCTTCTTGTTTACAAGATGATAGACTGTACAAAACTTCAAAATACAAGGCGTGGATGAAATCTACGCCGCGAGCGTACTCCATGTACGTGACCGGTGTGGGTTTCATCCGGCAACGCAGCATTTTGGCGTTTTCGACAGTCTGAGACCGCAGACTCGTCTGCGGTCTTACTATTGCCAATTTATTCGATTTGTGAATGGTTATTCTATGTGAAAAAGCCAATTTCCAGTAATTGAACCCCTTGAAATAACTGTATTACGAATATTGTATACAAATAGATAACAAATTCTTAACAAAGTTGAATTGTTCAAATATTTGTAACAAAAGGCTGGTATAATTACTTTGGAAGAAAACCTTTTCCTAGGTATTTACGGATATCTTCCGGATCACTGAAGCTATCAATAAGCATTTCCTTGTCTGTTTCTTCAAAGTAGACGAGGATCTCGGCTTTTCCTTCTAGGAAGGCCTTTTGGACAGTCGATTCCTTTACCTCTCGAATCTTGTCTTTGTGATGCTTGATCTTTTGAAAAGTCTTCGTATAGTAACTGCCGAACAGGCTGATTACTTTTGTATATTGGTTCATGTTGTACACCTCCGATTAAACCACTGATTGGCTGTAAATAGTATAACATGGGAAAGGACTTAAACTAAAGCCATATGACAATTTTCATTGAGGTTGTGTTCCGCGGGAATTGACATTGATATAACTATACGGTAATATATTGACTTGTACGGGTCTAAATGTGGAGATCGCACTGAAAGGGGATCGGTCATGGACAGCAGCAAGAAAATAATGGTTTGCGTAACTCAGCAGAAGTCATGCGAACGTCTAATAGAAAAAGGGATGGAGTTCATTACGAGCGAGCAGGATGAACTGCATGTCATCCATGTTGTTAAGGAAAACTGGAAGTATTTCGGTCAGCTCAAGGAAGCAGATGCATTAGAGTACCTGTTTGAGGTTTCCAAAACGCATGGCGCAAGCCTGACAGTGAAGAAGGCAACGGATATAGATGAGAGCCTAAGCGATTTTGCACAAAAAAATGATATCGATACGATTGTCATGGGTGAATCGCTGGAACCGTCAGCACAACAAAATATGATAAAGCGGCTCCAGAAAAAAACTTCAAAACGCGTGCGTTTCAACATCGTCCCTTTTGAAGATATGACGGATAAAGTCGGTTAGAAAATAGAGCCTGTCGATGCTATCGGCAACCTGTAACCCCAGTATTTATACTGGGGTTTTATAGTGAACAATTTTATGGGGTATGATATGATATACGAGGAACAGAAAGCGTTAGTAAGGAGTAATACGTGAGATACAACACCTATGCAAATTACCTTAAAACCAAGTATGGTGAAAAGGTCTATAAAATACCGGTTAACCTACCGCTGACTTGTCCCAATAGGGATGGCAGTGCAGGCAGTGGCGGCTGTACATTCTGCGGAGATGTGGGAACTGGCTTTGAAGCCCAATGCAACACCCTGTCCATAAGGGCGCAGATGGAAAAGAATATTGCACATATACAGAAGCGCTATAAGGCCAATAAATATATTGCCTACTTCCAGAATTTCACCAACACCTACATGCCCCTTGATCAGTTCAAAGAGAGCCTTGAAGAGGCCTGTATCGACAATGTTGTGGAAATCAGTGTGTCGACCCGCCCAGACTGTGTCAATGAGGCTTATCTGGATATTCTTGACGAGATTTCAAAGACCTTTGGCCTTGAAATATCTGTTGAGCTGGGTCTGCAATCAGTGAATCCTGTTTCGCTTAGGGAAATCAATCGGGGCCATTCACTTGCCGAGTGGGTCGATGCGGTCAGAAGGATTCAGGCAAGAGGATTCGAGTGCTGTACGCACCTGATTCTCAATCTGCCCTGGGATGACACCATCCATACCGACGAAGCCGCACGCCTGATGACTGCCATGGGTGTGAAGCATGTCAAACTGCATTCACTTTATATTTTGAGGGAAACGGCAATGGGCCATGCCTATGAAGCTGGTGAGATAAAGCTCATTGGATTTGATGAGTATGTAGAACGTGTCGTACGCTTTATCAGACTGCTTGGTGATGATGTGATCATTCACCGAATAGCAGGACGCGCGCCAGAGGAAGAAACACTCTTCTGCAATTGGAACAAGTCGTGGTGGCTCATAAAGGAAGCCATAGAATCCAAACTGGATGCACTTGATGCCAAGCAGGGGGACATGTGTGACTACTTAAACGGAAAAGCTGTGCAGAAATTTGTTCAGAGTTAATGGAGAATATTGTATAATAGAGGTGAAGCTCTTGAATATACTGCTGATTTGGGATATTGACGGAACACTTATAAATTGCAAGGGTGTAGGCAGAAAGGCAATGAATGCTGCCTTCGAACGCATCTATGGTGTGAAAAGCGGGTTTGACCGTGTATCCATGGCTGGACGTCTTGATGAATGTATTGTGAAAGATGCCATGGAACAGCATAATGTGCAAAATAGAGATATGGACAATTTCTATAATACATATGGAAGTACCCTGCTCGAGCAGATGGAGATCCATAAGCCATATGTCCATGAGGGCGTGATTGAAGTTCTGGAAGAAACCGCAAGGTCGGGTCGTGTAATCAACGCAGTCGGTACGGGAAACTGTAAGGTCGGTGCCGATATGAAGCTTGAGTTTACAGGATTGAATCACTTCATGAAACTTGGCGGGTACGGCAGCGACCATACTCTGCGTGCAGAGCTTATACGCGATGTCATTGGAAAATCTGAAAGCATGCTGGGAAGGGCACTCGACCCAGATCAAATATTTGTTGTAGGGGATACCCCGCGGGATGTCCGCGCTGGAAAAGACAACGGTGTGAAGACCATTGCACTGCTTACCGGTGGCTACACGCGCGAGGAGCTTGAAATGTATGGACCAGACTTTGTGCTGACTTCCTTACAGGATAAGAACGCGTTCTATAGAGCGATTAGACTTAAATAATCTGTATAAGGGCATTGCAGGACATGTCATATCAGGGGGAATCATTGTGAATCAAATCAGAGAGTGGAAAAAGGTACTTATACCTTATGAACAAGCTGTTGAGGAACTTAAGATAAAATTTAAGGCAATTCGTAAGCAGTACAGGGATGTCAGCGAGTATTCGCCTATTGAGTTTGTAACAGGCAGGGTAAAAAAGATATCCAGTATTCTTGAAAAATCAAAGAGACGCAGTATTCCTGAGGACAAGATTGAAGAGCTTATGGAGGATATTGCAGGGATTCGCATCATGTGTCAGTTCCGGGACGACATCTACAAGGTGGTAGAGTTGATCCGAGCCCGTGACGGCAAAGATTTGAATATCGTCTATGAAAAGGACTATATTTCAAACCCAAAGGTGAGCGGCTATAAAAGCTATCACATCATCATCCAGTATCCTGTTCAGACTGCGCTTGGAAACCAGTCCATCCTTGCTGAAATCCAGATACGTACCCTGGCAATGAACTTTTGGGCAACCATAGAGCATTCACTCAATTACAAATATAAAGACAACATTCCTGAGAATGTTAAAAATAGACTTAGAAAATCAGCAGAAGCCGCTTCGAATCTTGATGAGGAGATGTGTGAAATCAGAAATGAAATCATCAATGCTCAGCTCATGTTCGAAGAGAAGTCAAACATTGTGTTTGATATTACCAACAACATTCAGCTGCTTCATATTGCTGGACAGCAGGAGCTGGCTTATGTATTCCAGGAACGTTTCGACCAGATCTGGGATTCTTCATCTGTGGATGACCTTGCAAATCTTCTGGCAGACATAAAGGCAGAGATGCCTAGATATCAGATTTTCGGCCCCGATGAGGCTGAATAGACATCAATGAGAGATGAGCCCGGTGGATTCAAACACCGGGTTGTTTTATGAATGTACTTGAAAGTAAAGAGGTAGAGTATGGCGTTATTTGCAATCGGCGATTTGCACCTGAGCTTCTCATCCAATAAGCCAATGGACGTATTTGGAGAGAATTGGTCTGATTATGAAAATAAAATAAAGGAAAGCTGGCTTGAACTTGTCAGCCCTGAAGACACGGTGCTCATACCGGGAGATATTTCCTGGGCCATGCATTTGGAACAGGCAAAAATCGACCTGGAATGGATTCACAATCTGCAGGGACGCAAAATCCTGCTCAGGGGCAACCATGATTACTGGTGGAGTTCGCTCAAGAAGCTCCAGGTTCTTTATGAAGACATGGATTTCCTGCAAAACAATCATTTTGAATACGTGTCTGAGGGCATGGCTTATGCCATATGCGGCACACGTGGTTGGCTTTGTCCAAATCCCAACAAGTTTGACGATAACGACCTGAAAATATACAATCGTGAGCTGCTGCGGCTGCGCCTGTCCCTGGACAGTGCAAAGCAGGCTGGCCATACACGGTTCATTGTGATGACCCACTATCCGCCGACAAATGACATGCAGGCCGACTCAGGATTCAATGAAATCTATGAGGAGTACGGCGTTGAGCGTGTGGTTTACGGACACTTGCATTCCGAGCATGCATTCCATACAGGTCTTCAAGGCGATCGGCGCGGCGTAACGTACCAGCTTGTCTCCTCGGACTATTTGGATTTCGCGCTTACGAAGATTTTGAAATAGATTCGCAGAATCATTAATTTTGCAGTTTTATACAATAAATGAATAATCGCAATCAAATTTGTGTACATATATAATATACAAAGGTTGATTGCAGGCATGGAATCCTACTGATTAACCAGCCTTTGAAACTATTAGAAAAGGCGGTGATTTGATGATTCAAACTCCACATTTCAAAGTTGGTGAATCGTTCACTATTCAGAAACATGTGACTGAAGCTGACACGGCATTGAATTATGGAAGCGGGCAACTGGAAAATCTATTGGCTACACCAAGCCTCGTGGCAATGATGATTGAGGCAAGTGCAAGACTATTGGATCAGCAGCTGCCTGAAGGTTACATCACTGTAGGCAAATCTGTCCACGCCGATCATGAAAAACCAACAACACTTGGTGAAACAGTGACGGTGAAGGTTACGATTAATGAAGCTACCGACAGTATGGTGAAACTTTCAATGGAAGCTTTTGACGAAGTAGGCCAAATTGGCACAGGCGAACATGTACGTTTCGTTGTTAACAAGAGAAGTCTTCTTGGAAGAGCAAACAAAAGAGAAGAAGCACTTGAGAACCATGATTATTAAGTATAAGAAAGCCCCATGCGCATGCATGGGGCTTTAACTTTGTGTGGAAGCCTTATAGGCCACTTATGTGTAGGAGACCGGGAAGCGTATGTCAAACCGTACGCCTTCGCCAGTCTTGCTTTTGACTTCAATCTGACCGCTGAGCTGGTCTACGATTAAGGCATAGATGATATGAAGTCCAAGACCAGTGCCGCCCTGGTGGCGTTTTGTCGTGAAGTAGGGCTTAAAGACATTTTTAAGGTTCTCTTCAGGGATGCCAACACCATTATCCTTATAAATCAGGTGAAGCTCAGACTCATTCTTCTCAAAGATAAGCTCAATAGTTCCCTGGTCAATGTTTTCAAATCCATGAATCAGAGAGTTGATGACCAGATTGGTGATGATTTGTGACAGAATACCTGGAGTAGTGATAACGTGGAGGTTTTCATCACAATGTACACAGACTTCGTGCTGCGTAATTTTCAGCTTGGGTTTAAGGCTGAGCAGGATTTCATCAACATACTTTTTCAAATGAATTCGGCGCATTTCAAGGGTCGCCTGATCCATGTTGAGGACTCTGAAGGTTTCAATATTTGTAATGGCCTTGTTCAAGTTGGTCTCGGTGATCTTATGGGCTTCACTGTATGGTGTGGTCTCAAGCTGCTCAGCTGTGAGCGTTTTTCTGACCACACTGTCAAGATAGCTGAGTGAGGTGACTGCACTGCCAATTGGTGTGTTCAGTTCGTGCATAAGTCCGCCTACCAGCTCGCCCAGTGCGGCGAGGGTTTCCCTGCGCACGAACTGGTCCTGTACCCTTTTTTGTTCTTTTAAGGCCGCCTTTAGGGATTCATTGGACTTCTCAAGGTCTATCTGGTATTTTTCCACTTCATTGACGGAGGTTACGACAATGCGCCAAATTGCTGAAATCATAATAAGGGACATGGAAAAGATAATCAGGAAGACGATGGACAAGAGCCTGTTAAGAGGCTGGTTGAGAACCTGCTTTGGAAGCGTGTTCAAAATGTACCACTGGGTATCTTCAACGGGAATCAGTGCCATGAGGTTGACATCACCTTCAAGGAGGAGTCCGCTAGGATCCATTTCATCAGGGGTGATATCTTCCGCGAGCTTGCTGAAGCTGGAAAAGCTGTTGAAATCGTCACTGAAATTGATGATTTCAAAGAAGGATGTATCATAGCCTACAAGCTGAAGGTTATCTCGGTTGTCCAGCTTCTCACTGAGCAGATGCAAAAGTGGGTCGAGTGAGAAGTAGACAAGGTTGAAGCCAATACTGGTATGGTCAGTTGCATAAATACGCGTGATCACCAGAACCGAAGGCTGGTTGTCAATTATAACAGGTCGGCTGCTATAAACGTAATCACCCGGTACAATTTTGTCTAAGTTTTCAAAACGTGTCATTTTTTCAGTAGTTCCTACACTTACAATGGGGGCACCTTCATTGTTGACCCATATGACGCCATGCACATTTTCAGAGGCGACCACGGCATCTGCAAGTTTGGGATAAATATAATCCTCTGCATCTGATGCACTGATTTCGTCCCTGTACAGCTTCTGCATCTGCAAGCGGATTTGCGTGCGGCTGCCGATTTGAAGCGCTGTGGTCTTGAGTGTGGACAGATGGGTGTCAATGACGGCACTGTAAACTTGACCATAGTCAAAAAAAGCCTCTTCAGCCCTATGGTACATGGTTTTATGCAAAACGCCCCTAAAGGAAATCGCAAAAATTGAAGAAGCGATAATCAATGAGATTATGAGCGGCAATGTCAATTTATAAAAAAACTTTGTCTTCCACATGGCGTGCACCTCGACAGATGTTGTTTACATAAAAAAAGTAGTTTGTGATATGATATAGTAGTTACTTACCCAATTGGAGTAGCCTTAAAGTACCGGAGGAAATAATTGTGCACAAAGAAGAAAAAATATTTAATCCGAAGATGATCAGCAAGCTGGAGCATCCCGACAGATACAGAGAAATACCGCCAGTGGACATTCTCAAGCTCTTGGAACTAAGTGAAGGAGACAATTTTGCTGACTTTGGGTGCGGCATTGGTTTTTTCAGCATACCAGCAGCAGAGATGGTCGGTTCGTCTGGAAAGGTTTTTGCCAGTGATATCAGCGCTGAAATGCTAAATGGGCTGAAGGAGAGACTCAGTGAAGATCTGATGCCGAGGGTTCATGTCTGTCATGTTGGCCCTGACGCGGCTGAAGACAGTATGGAGATTGCGGCCCAGTCCGTTGATGTGGGCATGGTTTCGACGGTCTTGCATGAAGTCGACGATCCACTGCATTTTCTGAAGGAAGTGGCTCTGACATTGAAGCACGGCGGACGCCTCGGTATTGTGGAGTGGCATAAGCAGTCCATGGAAAAGGGTCCAAGGCTTGAAATTCGCATATCAGAGAAAGAATTGGAGCACATGCTGGAAATCTCAGGCATGGTCATGGAAAGTACAAAAAGATTATCGGACCGGTTTTATCTTGGTCTTGCAAGAAAACGATAATAGAAATCGGGACATTCGATAAGCGTTAAAATATATGGAGGCAATATGCTTAAAGATATTAAGGCAGTCATTTTCGATCTGGATGGCACCCTCGTGGATTCCATGTGGATTTGGAAACAGGTCGATATTGATTATTTGGAGAAACACGGATATCCGCTGCCAGATGACCTGCAGAAGGATATTGAGGGAATGAGCTTTACAGAAACAGCGCAGTATTTCAAAAACCGCTTCAACATTCAGGACAGTATTGATGAAATCAAGGCAGAGTGGAATGCTATGGCGCTTGGCCTTTATGAAAATGAGATCAAACTCAAACCTCATGTATGGAGTATGCTTGAGGCGTTTGAAAAGATGGGCCTGCCAATGGGCATAGGGACATCAAACTCACCTGAGCTGGCAAGTGCAGTTGTGAAGGCGAGAGGCATTGACCGCTTCATTCGTGTGCTGAGAACATCCTGTCAGGTGGATAAGGGCAAGCCGGCACCGGACATTTTCCTGAGTGTCGCAGAGGCACTGGGCGTAGCGCCTGAGGCGTGCCTTGTATTTGAAGATACCCACGCGGGCGTCCTCGCTGGAAAAAGAGCGGGTATGAAAGTCGTTGCCATATATGATCCGCTGTCTGCACCCTTTCGGGACGATATTGAAAAGGACGCCGACCTCTACGTGGAGTGCTACAGCACAATCCTGGACCAGCTGTCATAAAACTGTAACAGCAGTTACGGGCAAAAGATGTTAAAATAAATTTAATGATAAAGTTAATTAAATGTCCGGGTATCAATCCGGACATTTCTATTGATACAGGCAAAAGCGGACAGCATCAGGAGGCACTGGTATGATTGTACTGAGTATTGAACACCTAAAAAAGACATATGGCGCGGAGTGCGTTCTTGAAGATGTTCATTTCGAACTGCATACCGGAGAGCGTATAGGACTGGTCGGTCGCAATGGTGCGGGAAAAACCACAGTTTTCAAGGTAATCTGTGGATATGAGCAGCCGTCGGAAGGTTTTATCCACAAGAGCAAAGGCATACGTATTGGATATCTTGAACAGATTCCCAATTATCCTGAAAACATCACAGTGGAAGGCGTGCTGATGCAAGCCTTCGAATCACTCTCGAACCTGCAGAAAGACTTATGCGAACTGGAAATGAAGATGGCTCAAGTAACTGGCACTGAGCTCGAAGGTGTCATGGAGGACTACAGTGCTGTTCAGAGGGCCTACGAAGTTGAAGGCGGCTACGAGGTCACTGAAAAACTTGGTCGAATTGTGACGGGCCTGAAGCTTGAGAATTTCCTCAAACAGTCTTTTGAAACACTGAGCGGTGGTGAAAAGACCCGGGCTCTGCTTGCCAAGCTCCTTCTGGAATCGCCTGATGTTCTGCTTCTTGATGAGCCGACCAATCATCTTGATGTCGACTCCGTGGAGTGGTTAGAGACATTTTTAGGGGATTACAGCGGTGCGGTGGTCATCGTTTCCCATGACAGATACTTTCTCGATAGAACCGTGCAGCGCATTGTGGAAATTGAAATGAAAAACAGCCGCCTATGGCATGGCAATTATAGTGCCTATATGCAGCAAAAGGACGAATGGCTTCGCCAGCAGCTGAAAGCCTATGAAAACCAGCAACGGAAGGTGCGCGCCATGGAAGAAGCGGTTGCCCGTTTCAGGCAGTGGGGAACCAATGGCGATAACGAGGCCATGTTTGTAAAAGCAAAAAATATGGAAAAACGCATTGAGCGTATGGATAAAATAGACAAGCCCTTTGAGGACAAATCAAACATCAAGGTCACCTTCAAATCGAGTGGGCGTTCTGGTAAGGAAGTCCTTGTGCTGGACGCCGTATCTGCGGGTTATGAGGGCAGGCCCCTCTTTGAATCTGTAAATCTTGACCTGCGCTACAGGGACCGGGTTGCCCTGGTTGGCAAGAATGGCATTGGTAAGTCAACGCTCCTAAATGTGGTTCTGGGCACCATGGAACCCTTGTCTGGCAGTCTTAAGCTGGGGGCGAAGGTCAAAATCGGATTTCTCGAGCAGGATATTTGCTTCGAGGCACCTGATCGCAGTGTTCTGGCCTTCTTCAATGCTGAAACCGGGCTTTCGGAAGGCATATGCAGAAGTAAGCTCGCAAGATTCCTGTTCATGGGTGAAGACGTATTTAAGACAGTGGCCCATCTTTCCGGCGGCGAGAAGGTCCGCCTGAAGCTGGCACTTATGATGGAAGAGGGCATAAACCTCTTGATTATGGATGAACCGACAAACCATGTGGACATTTCATCGCGTGAGATGCTGGAGCTGGCACTGGACAATTTTGACGGAACGGTCCTTTTCATCTCCCATGACCGCTACCTGATCAACAGGCTGGCAACCCGTATTGCCGATTTAAGTCCAAGTGGCATTGAAATGTTCGACTCTACTTATGAGGCCTACAGGACCCAAAAAAAGAAACGTGATACCGAAATGACCACGGCTGAAAACGCAGAGAAGAATAAGAACTATAGAAATGCGGATGAGCGCAGACTGCAAAATGCAGAACGCAAGCGGGCAAAACGTATTTCTGAAATAGAATTTGAACTGGCAAGGATTGAAGTTGAGATAGAAGATGTGGAAGCACAGCTTGAGATTTCCACCTTGCCCTACGAGTCAATCGCCAAGCGCTATGACAAGCTTTCCGATCTGAAGTCGGCATACGACGCATTAATGGAAGAATGGATGGCACTTCAGGAATAGCAAATCGTACACAACCGCCTGCCAGGCAAGATATTCTGGCAGGCGGTTTTTTTATGGAATCAATAATTGGAGCTATGTAAAATGCCTATATGATAAAGATGATTTTATGTGTAAGGAATACGGGTAAGTATATAAGCAAGCTTTAAGTTAGGCAAGGTGGTGAGCATGATTGCCACCGGTTACAATATTACAGAACTGGTAGAGGCAAAGACCGTACTGACAAAGCGCGAAAGGCAAATTGCCGCCTTTTTTAAGAATTCAACGGAAGGCTACTTTTTTCAAATGCTGCCCGAAGCGGCACTGCTACCACAGATTATTGATGATGAATTCATCGGACAGGTATATGAGGCTCAGCGGTTGGAATCCGTAAGCAGCAGGGTGTTTGAATATTTGGGATTGGATGAAGAAGATGTGGTGCTGGGGTCATCTGAAATGCTCATGCAGTATTTTGAAATAAGAGAGGATGAGCGCACGGTAGTTTGGCGCGAGATGCTGGAAAAAGGCGTATCCATTCTCAAACGTGAACTGCTCAATCGGAAAAGCAGGAAACGTGTTTATCTTGAACTGAAATTTGTGGGTGTGTTTATCGACGCATGCACATTCGAAGGGAATTTCTGTATCGTGTCCAATATTACACAGCAGTATGTGTATGAGCGGGAGTTGAATTTTCTCGCCAATAAGGATCCTTTGACCGGATTGAACAATCGACGCTGCTTTGACCAGCTTGCAAATGATATGCTGACTTCAAGGAAAACGCCATTTGTAGCTGCCATGATGGATATCGATAAGTTCAAAAATGTAAACGACGCTTATGGACATGAAGTTGGCGATATTGTTATTCGTAAAGTCGCAGACGTTATCAACGCTGTAGTTCCCGAGTGTGGCGTTGTCGGACGTTATGGCGGTGAGGAATTTGTCATTCTCATGGCCTGTGATGCAAAGCAGGCCGTAGGTGTCCTTGAAGAGATAAGAAAGACTGTGGAAAATGCGCAGATACACTACGGGTCAGGGTATTTGAAAGTGACCATCAGTGGTGGTGCACATATATTTGAGGAGGCAGGAAACAGTGATTTCAATCATGCCATTATTTTAGCGGACCGTGCCCTGTATGAAGCGAAAGAAACCGGAAGAAACCGGAAGAAACCGTGTAATTGTCTACAATGACGCGCTTCATGGCCTTCAAGCCATTGATAAGCTGACAGGCGTTTATACGCAGTCTGCTTTTCAGTACAAGCATAATCTCTTCCATGACAATCTCAGAAAATTTGAAATTGCTTATGGCATCGTTGCAATAAACCTGAATACACTGCTCGATGACAAGTCGGAACAACGGAGTCAATTTATAAAGCAGTGTGTTGCCATATTGCATGATCTGCTGCGGGATACAGATATTATTGGCCGATATGACACCATGACCTTTACAATACTTTTAAGCAATGTTAACGATGAGATTGTAGAAAAAGTTGGAAGACGCATTAGTAGCGCTATCGATAACTTGAGCAGTAAATTTGACAATCTGCTGGACGGAAGGGTTAAATACTATACGGTTTCAAACTGGATGGTACAGCAGGAGGAGATTTATGACCATATTTTGAATCCTTGATACCCATCAGGGCATAGGATATAATAAGGTCTGGCTTATTAAAAGAGCGTTTACCAAGAGAGTGACTTTCTTGTAAAATATTCAGATGGGTGTTGGAGGTACAAATGAAACGCGGTGAAGTAATCGAATTCATCATTGATGAAGTTCAGTTTCCGGGCAAAGCCATTGGAACATATGAAGGCAGTAAGATTCAACTAAAGGGCGGTCTGCCGGGTCAAAGGGTAAGAGCGCGCATTAAGAAGAAAAAGCAGAACCGAGTGGATGCGACACTCCTTGAAGTGCTTGAATCGGCATCCAATGAGGTGGATTCATTCTGTCCGCACTTTGGAAGATGCGGGGGATGTGCAAGACAAACCCTGCCATATGAAGAGCAGGTTAAGCTTAAAGGAGACCAGGTAAAGCAGCTCCTTGAAGATGCAGGTATTACAGGCTATGAATGGAACGGTGTCGTGTCATCGCCTGAGATCTATCATTACAGAAATAAGATGGAGTACTCTTTTGGAGATGAGGAAAAGGGCGGACCCCTGACGCTGGGCATGCACAAAAAAGGCAGATTTCATGACGTGGTTACAGTAGACCAGTGTAAAATCGCCGATGAAGACTTTAATGTGATCCTAGCTGCAAGCCATAGGCATTTCGTAGAGCGCGGAATTCCAAAGTATGATGGCGTGCGTCATACAGGCGGATACCTGAGAAACCTCAATGTGCGCAAGGGTAAAAAGACAGGCGAAATTCTGATTGGACTTTCGACTTCATCCCATGAAGAGCATGATCTGAAGCCTTATGTCGACATGCTTTTGGGCCTTGAGCTGTCAGGCAGTATTGTTGGCATTCTGCATATTGTCAATAATGACGTAGCTCAGGTTGTGCGTGGTGATTATGACGTCCTTTACGGGCGTGACTACTATATGGAAGAGCTCTTTGACCTCAAATTCAAAGTGTCATTCTATTCATTCTTCCAGACCAATACACTTGGGGCCGAGCTTCTTTATGATACAGCGATGAACTATATGGACCATATCGAGTCGAGAAATGTATTTGACCTTTTCAGTGGTACGGGTACCATTGCTCAAATCATGGCAGAGCGTGCGGACCACGTAACGGGTATTGAAATTATTGCCGATGCCGTTGAAGCCGCAAAGGAAAATGCAAAGCTTAACGGTCTGGAAAACTGCGACTTTCTGGCAGGCGATGTCTTTATAAAGCTAGACGAAGTAACGAAAAAGCCAGATGTCATTGTTGTTGACCCGCCGCGTGCAGGCATTCAGGAAAAGACCCTGGCAAAGATTATCGAATACGGTGTGAACGGCATTACCTATGTGTCGTGCAACCCGGTTTCACTGGCTGACAATCTCAAGCAGATGCAGAAGGCCGGATATTCAGTAAAGAAGATTTGCTGTGTGGACATGTTCCCGCATACGGGGCATGTTGAGTGTTGTTGCAAGTTAGTAAAAGTAAAATAAAGTCTTAACTTATTGACTTCATCAACTTTCGATTATAAACTTTGGGTTGAGAGAAAGTGTAAAACACTTTCAACTCACCCGATTTTGAAACTTCGATTCGATTGACTAACAGGTTAAGTAGTTCTCGGTCGAACGTTTCTAATTTAATGATTTCTTCAAGTTGAGGTTTGATACTGCTAATATCAAACCTCTCTTTCTTAGCTTCTAATGATAACGTATTTAGCTCTTGTTGAAGTTTTTCAATCTCCTCATTGTTTAGCTCAACATATGATTTATATTCGCTTTTGCAAATGATGTCATCAACAAGATAATCAAGATATTTCTTGTTTTTCTGCTTTAAGTTGTTGATTTTGTTTGTCAGCGAATCAATTTTCTTTTCTGTTTTCTTTTGTTCTTTGAGGAGCTTCTTCTCGATATCAATGTTGATATCTTCATTCAGATAACTCTTGATGTCTCTTTTGATAAGATTGATAAGTTGCTGTTCTCTGATGATATCATTATCACAATTGGACTTTCCTCTTTTGAGTCTTGTTCCACAAAGATAACCGTGGGTGTTTGTTCTCCACCAGAATGGACTTCCACACTCAGCACAGAAAAGAAAGTTTGTGAATAGATGGCGATTTTCACCATAACGTGAGGTCTTGCCTTTGCTGTTGCCAGACTTATCACGTTTCTTGTGTTCAATCTTATCTTGAACTAGATTAAAAGTATTTTCATCGATTATAGCTTCATGTGTATTGCGAACCCAAATCATATCATCTTTGGCAACTTGCTTTCTTTTCTTGATACTGATGTCTATCGAAGTTTCACGGTGTTGGACTAGATGACCCATATAATGATAATTGGTCAAAATTTTCTTCACAGTGGTGTCTCGCCAAAAGCGACCCGCATTTGACTTTCCAACCACTTGTGCAGGAGTAGGATAACCTTGCTTATCAAGATACCTTGCGATTTTCTCTTGACCCCAACCTTCTAAGAAGCGTTGATAGATTTCTTTGACTACATCTTCTGTATAGTCATCTCTTTTGAAAAGCTTCTTGTCCTTCACAATATAACCATATGGCGGTATTGAGCCAATGAATTGACCATTTCTCTGCTTTGCAAGAAAACTGCCTTTGATTCTTGAAGAAGTAATGCGACTTTCCAATTCATATTGGTTGGCAACTGTATTGAACAGCATATTCTTACTCGAATCGAATGTATCAACTAGATTGTCAATACTTAGGATTCTTACATCTTTCTCGATGGCTGTTCTTCTTACCCAGTTGGCAACCTCAACATTTCTTGCTAGCCGTGATAGTTCTTTGACAATTATGACGTCAAATTCACCTGTATCAATATCATTTACCATCTGGTCAAATGCGGGACGTTTTTCTTTTCCTGTTGCTGTTATACCCTCATCAATATAAAACCTACATAGTTCAAAGCCTTGCTTTTGAATGTAGTCCATAAAAATGAGTTCTTGGTTCTTGATACTTTCCTTTTGTTCAACTTTATCAGTTGATACTCTGAAATAACCTACTGCTTTCTTCATTATGCAACCTCTCTTTCTGATAAGGTTGCTTTTACCTCTTGGCCATTATACAGGCCATCAATTACCTTTTCAACTTTCTTGTCTAGGTAAATGGTCAATATGTCTTGTAGTGACTTACTGTCATTTGCAAACACCCTCTCTGTAATTTGATATTTATTTTCATTTTTAGTATTTTTATTAGTCATTTTATGACCGCCTTTCTATCACGTCCTTTAATGCGTGATTGGCTCTCAAATAGAAAGGCATAGTCCTTGTTAGGACATCACAACGAGAAGATACTTCTCGCTCTGATAAGCCAACAAGGAAAAGGGGATATGAAGTTGTCAAGGTTCAATGGGCATAAAAAATGCTCCTAGCAGTTAAGCTAAGAGCAAGTGCGTTCCACAAAATAAAAAATGGATACACTAAGCCCGTTAATTCTAAAAAATTAGTAGCTTAACCATCCATTTAAATTTTAGTGTATCATTTTATTTTGCACGTCTTTTTAAAACATATAAACATCATACAGCAAAATAGAGAAAAAGTCAATAGCTTTATTTTGATAAAAATGAGTAGAGCTTTTACATTCTGCAATTTTGTATTATAATGGTCTTGGAATAATTTACATATTCAATATGATGAAATCTAGAATTTTGGGGGGCATGATGAAGACTAGAACTGAGTTAAATGAGCTGTTTGAGCAGAATAAAATAAATCTTTATGAGATGATTGCGTCGGAAGACGTATATAAATCAAAGTGCATGCAACTTGCTTCCAATAGTTTAGATGAACTAATTGAGCTAAGTAAGGCAAACGGTATCTCTACTGTTTATTATGAGTATTTCCATTATAATAAAGAAGCTTATCATATGGACGAAGAGGAGTTTGATGATATAAGTGATGAAGTAATGGCGGTCATCAATGAAGACATCCAAGAGTATAACAGTTTAATGGAGACAATGGACTATTCAAAACCATACATATTAAAAGTGTTTTGTAATATCGGGAGTTTAACGATATTTGCTTCTATTGTTGATGATTGGCTTACTGACCAAGGCATTATGCCTGCTAACGAGAAGTTAGGCGAGTTGTTGGATACCCACGAATCGACGTTAAATGAGATATTTGAGAACAGAGAAGAGCGTATGAACATCTTATTTGATGAGCTTACTGAGTTCATTAAAAATGATGATGAGTTCTATAAATGCACAAATGCTACTTTTAGAAGAAATTACATGTATGACTTGGCAGAACGTGAGGAGACTCAGAAATTTATCGAAGTGATTGAAGATGATGAAGGTTATATCAATCGAAAAATTCAGATGTTGATTGAAGAGTTATGGCGAGATTACAGGTTGAGTAAAAAGAGATTAGACGAAGAATAAAAGTTTCATCATCAGTGATGAAAGAATTAATCAAAATGATTAAAGAGTGGTGAAGAACTGATTAAGGGGTGATGATATGATGAACAATTTATTAATCAAACTCAAACAGATAAAGCGTGATTTTGAGATACATCAAGCATTTAGACAGGCTAAGAGAGGGCAGACAACTGGTCCTATGAACCTTGAAGAAGCACTGAAATATTTGGAATCATTAAGTAATGATTAATGGAGGGGAAAAATGCAAAAGAGAGTAATTGCGATTATTTTAGCGATGTTGATGATTTTAACTTTTACTGGTTGCAGTAATGGAAGTAATGAGCCAGAAAAATTAATGTCATCAGAAGACTATCCGTTTGAACAAGTTTTTCTTAAAATTTCTGATACTGCATATAGTACAAATGTGATTTCTTGGGAGTATGTTAGTGATGATATGATACATATAATTGCAGAGCGAAGAGTAGGCTCGGAAGATAATACAAAAGTCTATAAACAAGAATACCTGCTTCATGAGAGCAATGTAGTATTCCAAAATGTAAATAAAGATAGCAACTAACGTAATCTTATAGAACAAGAAATAAGAATACCTTTATTGTTGAGATACTAATATCTTAGCAAGGAGGTATTTTTTTTATGGAGATAATTCAATCAAACAGAGCAAAGACCAAAATATCAAATGAGGGTGAGACATTTAAAATCATTCAGACCTATAAAAACTGCTCATGTCAGACAGTCGGAACAGGAACAAGGCAGATAAAAATACATATGCGAAGTAAAGCCGTATGTGGTGAAAATTGTCTTAGGTACAAACTGAAAAACTTAACTTAAACAACAGGGGAAAGCAACGAAGTTGCTTAGTGATATAGCGAAAAGCCAACTCAAATGAGCAGGCTTTTTTTTATGCCCTTTTGTAGAAAGAAGACTCCAAAACATTTTTCTCCTTTTATAAATAATTTCGATCTCAAGAAAAATGACAACCACGTTAATTTGTCATATAGTCTTGAGATTTATTTTTAACTTTGAGACATCAAATCTTAACTAATGGAATATTTCAATTTGAGGGTGCATATATTATTATGTGACCCTGTTTTATAACGATTTCATTTTGAATGTCCATTGTTGTTGAAATTTCAATAACTCAGCCTTGGATGTTTTCCCCACCTCTCTCCACCATTGGGAAGTTGCTAACGCAATCCCAACCGTCCTACAAGTTTCGGAAATCCTACGGAGTTTCCTTACTTGCTTACGGACTTGGTTCCGTTCGGTGGGGAAAATTCACGCCACTGGAAAGGTGATGTTGAAGGTGAAAAAAACAGTGGCTACTTACAACAATGGAGGTGTAAAAGTATGTCTAAAAAAGATGAAAAATATTACAGAAAACTGTATAAAGATAAAAAGATTTTGAATAGAGATAGAGAAGTTTTTAAGGCATTTTCAAAATGTCACATTATGAATAATCAGCACTTTTCTCGAATGAATTTTTCCAATAAATCAATCGATAGATTTACCAAAATGGGGGTCATTGAAAAGGTGGAATATTTTAATAAACACAGTCAATCAACAGAGCATTATTTTAAACTGACTGACTACGGAAAGGGTTATTGTGATAGACAGGTCTTTATAATGAACCCAAGAATTTAGACAGATTCTTCAATCAAAATAAGTTAAAATGTAAGTATGAAAAAGAGACGAACATTTACCCCGGAACAGAAAACTAAAATTGTCCTTGAACTGTTGAGCGAGGAACACTCACTCACTGAAATTGCTGCCAAGTACGAAATCCAACCAGCTCAAATTACGCGTTGGAAATCTGAATTCCTAAAGAATGCCTCACGTGCTTTCAGCAAAGAAAAAGATGATACTGATGAACTCACGCAGCAACACGAAGCTGAAATTGATGAGTTGCATCGCCAGCTAGGTCAGTTAACCGTTGAGAATAACTGGCTCAAAAAAAAATCTAAAGAAGCTGGTCTCTCCACAGAACCGCCGAAACCTAGTGGAAAAAAGTAACGAAAAATTATCTGTAGTCAAGCAATGTAAATTGTTAGGGCTTAACAGAAGTACGCTCTATTACAAAGCAAAATCCATTGATAGGACAGAAGAATATCAAATCAAATGGCTTATTGACCGACTCTACACAGATCATCCTAACTTCGGATATCGGACAATGACAACGGTTCTAAAGCGTGATTTCAATGTATCGATTAACAAGAAACGTACACGTCGTTATATGCGTGATATGGCAATTCACGGACTCTGTCCAGGACCAAATTTAAGCAAACGCGAACACGCAAAATATCTGTATCCATACCTATTGAGAAAGCTGCGTATCAGCCGTCCAAATCAAGTTTGGTCTATTGATATAACATACTTAAGAATGCCTAAAGGACACATGTACCTATGCGCCATAATCGATTGGCATTCACGTTTTATCGTGTCCTATGAGCTATCAACTACTATGGACAAAGCATTTGTCCTGAGTACAGTGCGAAAAGCTATTCAGGCCCATGGAAAACCCGAAATCATTAATAGCGATCAGGGCGCGCAGTTTACCTGCGAAGCTTATGTGGAACTCCTAAAAGAGAACAATATCAAAATTTCCATGGACGGTCGTGGCAAAGCACTAGACAACATTCGCATTGAACGATTCTGGAGAACTTTGAAGTGGGAAAAGACATATCTTGAGGAGTATTCCACGCCTAAACAGCTCCGAAGAATTGTTAATGAATACATGCAATACTATAATTACAGTCGCCCACATCAATCACTTGACGGATGCACACCAGGTGAAATCTACAACAAGACACAAGTACAGAAACTAGTGGCTTAGCTTGTCATGCCTAAGGAAGGAGTATTGACTTATTTTTCTTAAATGCCTGTCTTGACAATGGGGAGCATTATACTTTCTCGAAAAACAGAGTTATTATTCTTCAAGAGGAATCGAACATGATTTAAGAATGGCTGATGTATATAGTCAATTGGTTCAAGATAAAGTCAATTTTGAATGGAGAACAGAGCAACAACTTCAACAAGAATTTAAAGACAGAATGGCACAAATCAGAAAAGATGAGCCAAGCAGATATGCAGAACTCCAAAAGCAGAATTTTTCCGCTGCGGATTTCTCCATTACCATTGAGGGTTCAGTTGAATACATTGAGGTTACAACTGGAAGTGGCAGTTATTCACAAAGCCATTTACAAGCGAAAGAAAATTTTGCAACAGTGATGAATACCACTGTTCAATTTATTAGATAAGGAGGTCTAAAAATGATAGATATTAACAATATAGATATAAATGAGTTGAGCAATGTCTTGACTAAGCAAATGGAACAAAAGCAAAAGGAACTAAAAGAACTGGAAAAACTAGTTGAGCAGACTAATAAGAATATTAAATTACAACAATCAATAGCACGCTCTAAAACGTTGGCTGAGAACTACAACAAGAAGAAAGTATCAGAGCATAGCACAAAAGAGCGAGAAACGGCTTATAACAAGCATAAAGACTTGTTGGCTATGTTTTATTTGAAGTTTAGTGGTGTGGCTAGTAGAGAGCAATTTAAGACTCTTACAAGTGAGAATAAGGCACTTGATGAAATTAAGGAATATGGTCTTTGTAAGGTTGATTTTATATGGGGAGTGGAAGTGTTCATTTTACACAGTTTCAGTATTTCAAGAATGACAAATAATAAAAATGCCAAGACTATCAGAATGACAGATAACGGTATCAAATACCAATTATATACTAATAACTGGAATATCAGAAATGGTAAGTGGGATGACGTTTATAGTGATAGACAAAGCATAAGTACAATCAAAGATATTGAAATTACAAGAAAAGGTAAAATTCATAAGGATTATGCTGATGATGTTGATATTGCACGAAAAGGATTTTACTCAATGCCATATCTTCAAGCAGTTTATACATTGGTGGCTATTGGTGTCAGGACAAAGAATGTAGGTCGATTATGGAAAATGGAAAAGTCCAAAATAAAGGCTACACAAGGACAGAAAGAAAAAGCACCTGTTAAGGAATCAGTTAAAAACTATGACATTGTAATGACTGAAATTGGTTATAAAGGTCATTTCCTCTTTGACATTTTCAGAAAGGGAGTTATCAATGTCAATTATGTAAAGGCTCATACTGTCAAGGACAAAGGCGAAGATAGATATGTGCCAGCGACAGTATATTTTGACTACCTTGATAAGACTATGAATATTGGAACAGGAAAGGTTGAGCAACTTAGGGAATTGCTTGAAGGTTTGACCAATGTGGCTTTTATTGGTGAAGATAAGAACCCTATTGAAGTGAGAAAAGTCTTAAACGTTCATACATCAACATCAGCGAAAGAGAGATTGAAAAAGGAATATAAGCCATCAGGCAAATCCTCTGTGTATGTTAAATTTAGAGATTTTGATTATAGTTTATAGATTAACATTAAAGCGATAGCAACCATTATAGGTACTATCGCTTTTAAAATGTTATTAAATGAATTTTATTGCATACAATGATAGAAATACATAAAAAAAGTTCAGTCGGTCTGTTGAAGTTGTCGCTTCAATCAAACTGGCTACCTTGATATTAAGGGTATCAAGACAACACTCACTGAACTATTAATACTATTATATGGTGTTCAATTTCAAACATTCATAGAATTTGTAGAAATACTCAAACGGCGTGTTCAAGTCCTTCAATATCAAGGGTTTGAACCTTTTTTATGCTCAAAATAATTAAGAGATGAAAGTTTTAAATAAACACTATCCAAGTTAGCCACTTGCCAAAACGGCTCGGAGGATTCACGGACTTATACCTGTGGAAATGCCGTAAGTAGGTGAAGAACGCAAAAACCACGGAGATGAAAAGGACGGGGTAAAAGAAGCCTACATAGCTCTTAATCTTGTTTGACTGAACAAACGCAAAAGAAAGAGAAAAACGTTCGGGGGTTGTGCCTACAAGCGTATGCTTGGGACTGATGTCAAGATTCCTATGAAATGTAAATCCATTTTGGGACTTAGGTATGTGGAAAATGATATGCTAATCAACGTAGAGAAATCTAATGAATGTAGGCGAAACCACTTAAACAGTGCATTCATCAAAAGGTTAGTTGCAGAAATGCACGGTATAAGATTTCAATTGTGGGGTCTCATCGCCTCTAAACAGATGAGTTAGGGTAAGCAACACACATAGGCTTTCTTTTCAGACTCTTTTTTATTCCGATTTTCACGGGATAACTGTGTCCTTTTTTAGTAGGGTTCTTCAATACAATTAGGGCAAGCAATTAGTATATAGGAGTTGGCTTCCATCATAGTTAGTTTCAGCTTCTCGATGATTAAATCACAGATTTAATTATCTTCAAATCTTCTATAAGTTGAATATCTTAATCATATAGATATAAAAGAACGTTGGACAGCTAATCGCAGAGCAGTATAAACAAGATTAGCTGGACAATAAAATCTGAAAGATTTTACATAACAATAAGCAACATCAAACAAAACAAACAAAATGACTTTTGGGATGGGGGTCTGGGGGAAACCCTTTTAAATATAAGAAAGTCCTGTATAATCATATACAAGACCTTAGAATATGAGGTAAAAACAACCTTGCTACTAATAACACTCGGTACATGTGGAGACGGTTGTGGAGCTGGAACTGAAAAAATAATTAGTAAATATTCGAATCAAGGAAAATAATTCCGATTCGCTATCCAGTTTATAATTGACTACAATTGAGGATTGAGTTCTGTGTTCATCAGGACTCAGTCTTTTTTTGCGTTAAAAAAGTCAGAATGATTGTCTTATGAACTGCATAAATATTTAAGGTTTATATTGACAACGTTTTAGGATAAGAGTATATTGAGTTAGTCAACTATATTAGAATATTATAATATAGTTATATAAGAATATGTATCGTGTCTACATATCATGCTCTGGATATTTGAAACTAAGACTGGACGGTGAACTCTATGGATGAAAAAAGAAAAAAACTGATTGTAATACTAGGCCTAATGGCTTTTCTAGCTAATGGAGACAACTATGCGGCTGCACCCTTAATCATTAATATTGCGAGTGACTTAAACTTAGAAATAAGTACCGCAGCATTATCAGTCACAGCGTATATGCTGTCCTTTGGTGTTTTTACCTTGTTGTTTGGTCCTTTGTCAGATCGATTTGGAAAAGTGAGAATAATTAATATCGCTGCCCTAGGTACTTCGATTTTTAGTATTTTAGGAGCAACAGCGTTCAATTTGCCTTCGCTTATATTTTTTAGAGCGATGAATGGTGCCTTTGGAGCAGGTATATTTCCGGTCACAATGGCACTTGTCGGACAAAGCTTTGACGATGAAAACCGTCATAAAGCTTTGGGTAAAGTTATGGGACTCATGTTTTTGGGCGGTGCAACAGCAACTGCATTCGGAGGTGCCTTGGCGTATTTCGGTTCATGGCGCATGGTTTACTTAGTTTATGGCATAGGTGAGTTTATACTCGCAATAGTCATGCTTAAAACCTTGGAGCGAGATCAACCATCTGTAAATCAGTTCAGTTTGATAAAAGCATATAAGGCGCCGATAAAGAATTATCGGTTCATGCGTCTTGTGATAATAATATTCTTTGTAGGCTATAGTGTGTTTGGAAGTTTTACTTACACGGGTAAGCATCTTCAAGAAATCACGGGATACAATCTTCTAATAGTGGGGCTGCTCTTATCACTATTCGGTGTTGGCACGGTTGTTGGTGGTAGAATTGCTCCGAAGCTTAAACTGAAACTTAAAGAAAGTTTTTTGCTTTTAGCTGGTGTTATTGGTTTCGGTTCCTTATGGCTACTTGCAAATACAGTTCATACAGCCTTATTAGCTTTGGGTCTTCTAGGCTTTGGGATTGCATTTATTTTTCTTCAGTCAACGCTTATTGCAATGGCACAGGAAAAACTTCCTGAAATGCGTGGGACGGCAATGTCACTGGCATCCTTTAACATGTTTGGTGGTGGTGCAGTTGGTACAAGTATGAATGGGAAAATAATATCTGGCTTGGGTGCTGCAAAGATTTTCGCAAATACATCCTACATTATCCTTATAGTTGGTATTGTTGCTTCGGTCATAATAGCTAAGTATGAAACGCGAAAGCGTCAAAATCAATATTCGAATGCAAGTTAAGTGACAGAGAACCCGTCATAAATATAATCAAGCAAAATCCGAATCATTCAAAGTAGAGTGATTCGGATTTTTATTATATAACTTATCAAAAAGGCGACGCAAATATAATGGAATAGGTTTTTTAAGGTTTGTGACAAGTGTTAGAACTTGTATTATATAATCATGTTTTTGCCGCGCTTCTTAGCTTTATACAGATTTTCATCCGCATGTTTTATCATCTGAGTGCCATCAAAGTGCATAAATGGTGCAATCCCACCACTGATCGTTGTTCTAAGACCTGGAATTCCGAAATCGATTTCACTGATGGCCACCCTGATTTTTTCACCTGCCTTTTTTGCGTCCTCAAGTCCCGTATGCGGCAGTATGACCATGAACTCCTCACCGCCATATCTGCCGACACAATCGACGTTTCTCATTGTATCGTGTATGCTTCGGGCAACCCTTTTGAGAACTAGGTCACCTGCCTGATGGCCATATGTGTCATTTACGTTTTTAAAGTTGTCAATATCAAGAAGAATAATTGCAAATTCGCTGTCATAGCGTTGTGCACGTTCTATTTCGTCGTTAAAACGATCCATCAAGTGACCTCTGTTGAACAGACCCGTCAACCGATCTGTTATTGATGCCTCAAGAAGCATCTTATTTTTTTCCTCAAGTTCTTTCATCAATAGAAATTTCTTGATGTGCGACTTGATGCGCACTATAAATGTATTGGCATCAAAGGGTTTAACAATAAAATCATCGGCGCCTGCATTGAGTGTATGGGATATGGTTTTATAATTCGAAGTTGACGAAATAAGAATTATAATGTTATCGCCATGCTCCCTTAGATAATATATCAGGTCCTCACCAGAAGATTCAGGCAGTATCAAGTCAAGCACATACAGTTCATAGTCGAGTTTGCTTTCAAGAAGAGATTTGGCATCTGTAAAATAGTCAACATGCGTGACTTCGCTGAGGGTGAAAATATTCTTTATGACTTTCAGACTGAGAATTGAGTCGTCTACGACCGCCACTTTAAAGGCTCTAAGGGTCTCAAGAAGATTGTCATTAAGTCGGATCATTTCCATATATGCTTTAAGTTTTTTTGAAGTGAAATTGGATTTTAGTTGATAATCAACGATTCCAAGATTAAATAATTTTGTTCTGACTTCAATATCATCTGTTGAGGTCAGAACGACTACTGGAACATATGAAAAGTCAGAATCAATTAATTTTTCAACAATATATTCCCCCTCTCCATCTTCAAGTTCAAGTCCTGTAATGATAAGATCTATTTGAACCTCAGACAGAATTTTAAAGGCCTCGATCATTGTTCCAGCACCATAGTAGTTGTATTCCAATGCATTGATTACATCTTCCGTGGCAACCTTTAAAAGTCGGCTGTTCTCTATTTGCAAAATATTCATAGCTTCCTCCTTTTACGGATAGAACACAAATTGTTCTTTGAAATCTTAGAGCTAGGGTCTTGTTGAAACATTGCTTAGCTGAAATGGATAATTCCAGAGAGGAAACCTTATAGAAATATTGGTTTCGCCAGACTTTAGATGTTAGTACAAAAAACGATATGTTTATGTAATATATTTACCACGGTGGTGTATATTTATAACACATATCGAATAAAACTTATTAACAAGGTATGCACATCTTGGGTGCTGAAACCAGTGTATAGCCTGAATTTGACATACCAGCATATTATCAGACAATGCAAACAAACTGATTCCAACACCTGTATATGAGCAGAAAAAGAGACTGGATTTTCCAGTCTCTTTTTACTTGTTTGTTGACAAGACTAGAAGCGCATTGTACAATTCGTACGACGACACTGTTGTCGGAATGGAGGAAACCTTATGAGAGTTGCGATTTTAACACTGGGTTCAAGAGGTGATGTGCAGCCATATGTTGCAATTGGAAAAGGTCTGGTCAAGGCTGGACATCAGGTGATAATATGTACTGGACGTACGTTTGAAAATTTTATTGTGTCAAACGGACTTGAATTTAGGGCAGCGAATGCGGACTTTATGGAATTTGTTCTGACCGAAGAAGGCAGAGCACTCATGAACGGCAAGAAAATCGCCATGAAAAAGATGATGAAGTTTGTAAAAGAGGTGATTAATCCTGCATTCCGAAAGAGTTTTGACGATTTTTTAGCAGCGGCGCAGGGCGCTGATGTGATTATTTATCATCCAAAGGCATCAATTGGTGAAGACATTGCGCAGTATCTGGGAATTCCTTCTATTAGTATGCCGCCAGTTCCGATGATATATCCGACGCGTGAGTTTCCCAATCTTGCTGTAGCACCTGACAAGGACTTTGGAGCTTTTTTAAATAAGCTTACCTATATGACTGTGAAATTTTCCGAAGTCTCATCAATTAAGCTTATTAATGAATTCAGAGAAACTGAATTGGGTTTTAAACGTAGAAAATCAGGTGCATATAAGCCCTTAAATCTGCTATATCCAATAAGTCGTCATCTGTTCAGGGATGTAACCAGTTGGAATGGACATGTAGAATTGACAGGATTTCCGTATTTGGATATAGAGAATGCTAAGCTGGACAGCCGAGTAGTGGATTTTATCAATGCTGGCGATCGTCCATGGGTCATATCATTTAGCAGTATGCCGGCAGAAGGCATGGACCACATAATTGAGGAAGTTATCACCGAAAGAAATGAACGTGCGATATTCATTTCTGGAAACAGCAGCATGCAGTTCAACAGTAAAAATATATTATGTATAGAACGGGCGCCTCATCAGCTTGTATTCAAGGAAGCTAGAGGCATTGTGCACCATGGCGGTGTCGGTACAACTGCAGAAGCACTCAGGAGTGGAAGACCTCAGCATATCATTCCATTTAGTGTAGATCAGCCTTTCTGGGCAAATAGACTATGGAAAATGGGATTGATGCAAAAGCCATTTAGAGCGAGGAAATTTACTAAAGACCTTTTTATCAACGCGCTTGAGTCCATGGAATCGGGGGCACAACTTGGAAATGCCAAAGAAATCGCTAAAGTCATAGAGTCTGAAGACGGCATTGGAAATGCAGTACGCTATATCGAGCGTGTGGTATATGAAAGCAGGGGTGTGTGAGATGCCGAGAAAAACATTTGATAATCTCCCGAAAGAAAAAAAGAAGCAAATTATTGATGCAGGTATCCGACTCTTTTCAAGTGAGTCATTTAAAGAAGTGAAGGTGTCAAAAATTATTCGGGAAGCTGATATTCCCAGAAGCAGCTTCTACGACTATTTTGACGACAAGGAGGACTTCTATGTGGCGCTGATTAAGCAAATTGGTGCTCAAAAAGAGGCCTTCTATCTTGAGCATCACAAGGACCAAGATGAGAACTCGGGCTATGATTTCTTTGATGAACTGAAACACTTGTACAGTTTGGGCATACGGTTCTCACTGCAAAATACAGCGTATGACAGATTCCTGAAAAATGCGGTACAAAATATGGATATTCTCAAGAAAAACTTTGGGGATGAAGTTTTGGATACGAGTGCTCTTTTTAAACAGATGTTGGTCAGGGGCATTGAGTCGGGTTCCTTGCGCAGTGATATGGACATTGATTTTACAGCCACTATAATCAGTGTTTTGTCAGCGCAAATGATGGTTAAGGGAGTATCTGACCAGAGAACAATAGAAGCAGTAATAGATGAAATGACTTGTAAAATGATTGATATTATCAGACGCGGAATACAGTGCTGATGCCTATTCATTTTTGACGATAGTATTTGAATAAGAACAAGAGACTTATTATAATGCTTTTAGAGGACCAGGTTACGAATACATCTTTGGGAGGACCAAATGAAAAAGACGAAGCATTTGAAAATGCTCTTGGTAGTTCTAGCAGTCACGGTGATTACACTTGCCGGATGTCAAAGTGGAGGTGGAACATCAGCTGACTATAAGTATTATTCTCAGGCTCAATTGAAAAGTGCCCTTGAAAATGACCTGCCACTTGTAATTTTTGATGTTCAAGTTGAAGCGGATTTTAGCGCAGACCATATTGAAGGTGCCATAGCAACATACGCCTTTCCAGTAAAAAGCGATGATGACAAGGCGAAAATTGATGCTCAGCTTGAGCTACTTGAGGAAACGGACAGTGATATTGTCATCATATGCCCTATGGGTCGCGTTGGCGCTGAATGAACCTATGTCTATTTGATTGAAAAAGGGATTGCCTCTGAGCGATTATTCATTCTAGAAGGCGGGCAGGCTGGCTGGACAAGTGACACTGACAATACAGACACCATAAATAATCAAGAGGATATAAACGAGACGGATGATACAGATTCATCAGCAGATACATGAGGTGCATGATAAATTGTAGGTTTACAATTTGAACAAATGAAAGAGGTAAATTTATGCCTGGAACAAAAAGATCAAACATCAGACCGGGGTTGTCGGTAAAGGTGGTTCAGAAGCAGGACCAGCGTACAGGCAAGCTGACAGACGGTGTTGTACAGCGTCTCCTTACAAAATCTCCGAATCATCCGCATGGCATCAAGGTCATGCTTGAAAGTGGGATTGTGGGGCGTGTAAAGGAAATAAGTGAACAGTAAATAGTAATCAGGAGCATCTGACTGAAAAGGTTGGATGCTTTTTTAGGTATAAGACCATGGTTTGGAACAAGCACTTATGTAAGACATAACTGTAAAAAACAAAAGATAATCGACACCGCTCAATTGACAAAATAGTGCAATATAATGGAAAAATAAATAATATAATGAGTATTATTCGTAAAATTGTATTGATTCGATTCAGTCCATGCTGTAAAATAATCAAGTTGTGAAAAGTAAATATTGTGATTGAAGATTGTTGGAGAGTCAAGCCGAGTGCTTGCGCCGAAGAGGAAAAATGATTATCTTGCTGGAGAGGTCATTGAAGCTTTCAGGTATTATACAATAATTGGACACACCCCTGGAGAGATCACTTAAATGTGGCATCAAAGGAGCAAACCAAGTCATAAGCTTGGTGAAACTTTCAGATAAAAGGACAGGGCGCATGCAGCATTTTTTTGTGCTATACTGCGTTCTTTTTTTATGTGCATTTTCTCTTTTTCACAGCAAAGCACATTACCGCAGGGAGGATAAAATGAAGGAAACAACTTTAAAAAAGGAAATTGGTTTACTGGAAGCAATGACAATGGTTGTGGGGGTTGTTATTGGTTCGGGAATATTTTTCAAAGCGTCTACGGTATTCAGCCAGGCTGGTAGTCCGTTTATGGGAATTCTCGCATGGATTTTGGGCGGTCTGATCACGATGGCTTCCGCATTAACGGTGACTGAAATTGCAACAACCATTCCCAAGACGGGGGGCATTTTTGCTTACCTAAATGAACTGTATGGCGGAAAAACGGCCTTTCTATTTGGCTGGATGCAAAGTCTTATTTATGTTCCGGGCGTTGTAGCGGCCCTATCCATTGTACTTATTTCTCAAGCTACCTTTTTTGTTGAAATATCACCAGTTATGCAAAAGCTACTCGCCATTGCATTCATCTTCTTTATTATTTTTATCAACGTATTGTCAACAAAGCTCGGCAGTCGGGTTCAGCTTGTTTCAACAATAGCTAAGCTAATTCCGATTATTGCAATTATCGGCTACGGCCTTGTAAATGGTACTGCGCAGGGATTTGATGCGATTTTAAGTGGTGTTTCCAGTTCTGGAAATCAGGCTGTCAACTACACGGGTCTTGGTGCTGCGATTCTGGGTACGCTTTGGGCCTATGATGGCTGGGTTGGCGTTGGTAATATGGCTGGCGAAATGCGAAACCCAACAAAAGACCTGCCAAAAGCGATTATCCTGGGTCTATTAGCGATTATTCTTGTCTATATTGCCATAAATACAGCACTTATCAATGTCATGCCTATTGAAGCAGTTGTTGCTTCATCGCAGGTGACATCAGATGCAGCGGTTATTCTATTTGGAAAGATTGGTGCGAGTATTATTGCTGGGGGCATTATCATTTCCATATTTGGTGCACTCAACGGATACCTGATGACGGGTGTACGTGTTCCGTTTGCCATGGCTCAAAGTGGTCTTATGCCATTCTCAAAGACAATTGGGAAAGTAGATTCACGTTTCGGAACGCCGACCAATGCCTTCCTGTTTGAAGGAACACTGGCTTCCATTTATGTCTTGAGTGGGTCATTTGAAATGCTGACCAATTTGGCGATGTTCATGGTATGGGCATTCTTTGTAATGACAGTAGCAGGTATCTTCAGACTCAGAAAAATGAATGCTGGCAAGGAGCGAAGCTACAGCGTGCCACTTTACCCAATCATTCCGCTTGTGGGAATTTTGGGTGGCGTGTACGTTATTGTCAGCACACTCATGACCAACTTCAGCAGTTCTATCATTGGAATTGCAATCACAGCAACGGGTCTTCCTGTCTATATGGTCTTGACGAAAAAGGAAGAAGAGAAGCTTGCAGTTCGTATTGATTAAGGTATATGCATAGATGCTTCTAGTAGATATTGATTGATTATTTTAAATTAAAACGGCGAGCGTGCACTGCGTAACAAGCTTGTCTGTTTGTTGAAATATATTATCATCGTGTCGACTTTGTCGACGCCCAGATCCTCTGACTTTGACAGTCAGGGGATTTTTTATTGTCTAGGAAATTTCAATTCCTAGACAATAAAAAAAGCGGGGATTGACAAGGGGTTCCCCTTGTCCGATTTAAGGAGGGTGCTCAGCTGGCTTTGCCAGCGTCGAAGGGAACCATAGGGTTCACTAGCGAAACGCCGAAGGCGTCTTTTTATGATTTAAATATAGAAATCAAGGTTTTGCTCGGGTAGGAAAGTTTTGTTCAGAGAGGAATAAGACTTAATATAAAATGCTTCCGCTTTTTTAAAGTCCATAATTATGTATAAAATTGAGGATATTTTGCATAATAGCGTGCATTTTTTAATATAATAGATATTATAATCCAAGCTAAATGAGCCGATAGCATTGGAATGCTTGCTTCATTATTGGTTCTGTCTCAAAAGATGAGGCAAGTTGTCTATTAAAACATTAAAAAAGGAGTCATGGTTTATGCATAAAAAAAAGAGTAGAGGTATGAAAGTATTCTTGATTCTCCTAGGCGTTCTTGCAACCGTGTTTATTGGATTTATAATTTTCGTGGCAGTTGTAGCCAAGGATATGTTCCGAGATATTTCTGAAGATGAACTCGATATGTTGGACATCGTTGTTTTAAGTGAGACGCATAAGGTGGGAGAACCCATCGGCATAGAGTTTGTAAATAATGGCGTAGAGGGTCTTTTTGACGCACAGCTCGATGTAGCCTATGTCGGGGAAGATGGGAAGAGGGAATACGCACCTGATCTTTTCATGACCAATATAACCTTGGCTGAAGCCTATTCAAAAGAGGAAATCATGGGTATCTTTCCAGAGGTGGCAGAAGCGGATTTATTTTGGTATACCGATGAAAATGAGCGGGTAGTCAGTGCGCCGTATGGTGTCTTTGTGCCTGATAAACCTGGTGATTACGAAATAGAGGCGGTACTCTACTATAAATCGACGTCTCCATCGACTGCGATTACTCAGCGTATCACCGTGAAGGAATAGAGCATTTGCAGTATTAGCAGTCCGAGGCTGCGACGTGATATGGGGGATTTGATTTAAGGTACTTAGGCTACCTGTAGGGATCTGATGGAGGTGACCATGGATTTAAAGAAGTATGAGCAGAAATACTATGAACTGAAAGGAAAGCACGGTTGTAACGTTATTTCCGATGCGGAATATGAGAAGGAAATCAAAGCGCTCAAAATAAAAGACAGTAACGGAGACTGGTGTAGGATTGATGAGGCAACAGGCCAGTGGCAGGTGTTTAATGGAGATGAATGGGTAAAAAAGCAGCCTTTCATTGGGCCGGTAAGTCAAGTCGATGTAAGAAGCGACAGTGAGCCTGCTAGTGAGACGCTTGTTGCTGATGAAGAGCCTGAAATCGATTATGAAGACCTCGTCGAATACGTGGAGACTTATGAGGATGATCCTGACGACTATTTGACAGACCCGAACGAGCTGCAGGGTAAGATGAAGGAACTGGCTGAGGTGGACTTTTCAGAAGAGGTTAGAGCCTTGATGGTCAATGCGTCGGACAAAAGCATATTTGATGATGAAGATTTTTCAACCTATGAAATCAGCAGAAATCCAAACTTTTATGATGACCAGACACAGATGATGAAGACCGACGCGCTTACGGAAGCGGATGAAAGAGCAAAGCAGTCTATTTCGGGTTCAGGACCAAAAACCATCATACCGACAGTGACAGGCAAACCGCCGGAGATTACTTCGGAAATGCTGTCCATGTTTGGTGCAATGAAAGCTGTCAAATCAACCGTGACAGCAGCAAAAAAAGTGAAAAAGGCCTATACGGAAAACACTGTGAAAAGAGCCAAGACTGAAGAATCAGCTGCTCAAAATATCTGTAGCAAGTGCAGCACCCCTCTTAAGCCGGGACAAAAATTCTGTACCAAATGCGGTACGTCTGTAGAGCAAAAACCGCCAAAAGGACAGTGCCACAAATGTGGTGCTGAAAATCGAGAAAACAGTAAGTTCTGCAAGATGTGCGGTACCAAGCTGAACAAATAATCAGATACATAGGAGGGCGTATGTTTAAGAAGTTTATGACAATAGTCATTTTGTTGACTATGACAACTCTATTTCAAGCAGTTCCAGGCTATGGATCAGATGAAGCGGGCATTATGGTCACTGCCAAGCATTTGGATTTACCAGAAGAATTTCGGATTGATCTTTCACAGAGTGAAATTGAAAACAGTCCCTATGTACTTCATGACTCAGTTTCTGATAGTGGTGATTACCTCTACTATAATAACACCAGAGTCGACATGGACATGAAAATTGACTTTCCGAGGGTAAAGGTGAATACCTACTACGCACGTTGGAATGAGCCATCGGATAATTTGCTTATAACGAGTGCTTTTTCGGGCATGTTTTCAGAAGAGAACGGCCAGACCATATTATCTGGAAAGCTATATTTGATTATGTCTTTAGCAGATCCAGAGGTAGATGCAGATATTCCATACCATGTTGATGTATTTGATATCAAGTATAGAAAGGTATCAGAAGAAGCTGTAGCAGATTTAACGACTGAAGAGTGGTTAGATGAGCTTCCAGAACTTGAAAGGAATCTAACGGCGCTGTTTGGGACTTATCCCAAATCTGATGGGACGCCTTATATTGGTGTTTGGACTGCGTATGAGGTGAGCGATTCTAATACTGGGGAGAACATTCAAATTCAACAGTTAGACACTGCCAGACTGTTCGCTTTCAGATATAAAAATGAGGACTTTTCAAACACAGGTAACACTGGGGGAACAGAATTCGTACCTGATGGCGGAAGTACTACGAGTGGAAATACGGGCGGCGGTACCAGCGATTGGGATGATGATGGCGGAAGTCCATTATCTGGCCTGCTTGGTTTAGGGGTTGGTGTAGCAGCTATAGCTGGAATCATGCGAGCCCGAAAAAATAAAAAGCAGAAAAAAGGTCTGAAAAAAGCCAAAAAGAAGACTAAAAAGCAAAAAAACAAGGTGCCAACAACAGATCAAGAAATTTTGGATGCCTGGAACACTTCGGATATCAATGAGGATGCCAGCCTTATCACCGATAGCGATGTTCGAGATTACGAGGCTTGGGAGAAGGGGGAAGAAATCGATTCTGATGAGACAGAGACACATCCTGACTTCCAGAATGACTCAAGTGAAGCCCCTTCTACCGATGATGTATCTGAAGATGCGTATGAGGAAGAAGATACGGATGACGATGACGACAAGGAAAAACCAAAACTGATTTTAAGTGACAGCAATGTACTCTTAGTGAAGGGAAAGAAGAACCAGGTACGTGTTAAGGCGTCAGTGATTCGTACCAAACTGGATTACAATTTTGAACTGGCAATGGACCTGGGAACCACAGCGAGAGCGAATATTGAAGTTATTGATGGCAGACAGATTTATCTGCACTTCGAGGTAGCCGACGCCAATCTTGGATTTGCAGAAACGTGCAGAGAATTCAGCGGTCAAGTTATAGCCACAAGTGTTGAAAATACCTACAGCAGGGATATTTCACTTGTGGTTGGACAGGAAGGATTATTCTTAGATTCAGAAGACCCTGTCAAGATTATTGCAGATGCAGAGACGGTCACTGATTTGAGATTCACGGCGACAAGGGTACATGATAATCACTTGATTACAGACTTCAGGAAGCTGGATGCCAATAAATTTCAATTTGAATTCAAAGCGGACGATCCGATTTCGGCAAATGCCTTTGAAGCTGCAGATATCAATTTTGAAGTTATTCCTGAGCTTGAAGGCTTGGGTAGAGCGGCAGACAACTATGACCGCAACAACACCTTTGTCACTTTGAGTTATAGCCTGAAAACCAAAAATCCACTGCCGTCTGGTAAGAACAAGGACAGTGCCTACAATAGCTACAAAGGCACCCTGACGGTGACTTCCTTGGAAGACCCAGACATTCAGGAATGGGTGGATGTTGAACTCCTCTTGCCGGCGGAACCGCCAGAATCACAGAAGATTGAAGACGAGTACATATTCACCAAGAAATTCATTAATAAATATGTGCCAGAGAAAACGGGCTACAGAGAGAAATTCTTAGACCTCTTAGAGAAGAACAAAATGGTCTGGGGCTCAAAAGGTATTTATGAGTTCCGCCATAAAATGTGGCGTACAGCTCAGAAACTGTGGGAGGCTGAAGGCCTTCAGGGCTATGTGGACATTCAGAAGCAGATTGAAAGGTACGATGAAATCCGCAGCTGGGTAGAATGGATGGGCGATATTGCCCTCTCTGTTGTCTTGAATGTCTATACGAGTCCAGGGGTTGGTGGCGCGGCCACTCAAATGGTTATTGAGATGTTCAAGGATACCTTGAAATCATTAATCAATCACTACAAAGATACCGTAGAAATGAAAGGGAAGTTTACCAAAAAAGATATTGACGTGTGGCAGGATCAGCAGCTGGAACAATTGTTATTCTCTTCACCGGACCGATTGGTGTCTGTAGCCTCTATGAAGGGCATTATCAAGGGACCAAAAATGTTCATGTATATGCTAGGCGTCATGTTCCTTAGAGGTCTATTTACAGACAAAGGCCTGTGGCAAAAATGGGGGGAACTTTCAGTTGAAGGCGAAGGCGAGGGTGAGGTTGTAACGGACTTGTTTACAGCACTATACCGTGCTACAAAAGAGTTCGCCAAAGGCATGAGCACGACCCTAATTGTCATGTTCCTAACCAAACACACCATCAAGTCTGCCATTCGACATAACCAGTATATCCATGAAGGGCATACAACACAGAAACCCATCAAGGTTGACCGGGATGTGCAAAAGCAGTTTATGGTCGATGAATACAAGCGCAAGAATATTCCTGTGAAGCAGAATAGAACATTTGTCATTGATGAACTTCCATCTACCGTGAAAGCGCTGGTGAACAATGCCAAAAACGGTGCTGCGAACTTGGATGATGTCATCAAATGCCTCAAGGACACAGAGTACAATACCATGCGTTCTCTGAAAAATGCGCCAAAGAGCATTCAGAAACTTTTCACGAAAACCTATAAGGAAAAACTTCTAAAGCCGCATGACCAGCATATTATCAAACATCTTCAGAAGCAAACCGATGTACCTTGGGGGACTAAAATTATCGATGGCAAGCCAACCAAGGCTCTGATAAAGATATTTGAAACCTCTGGATCAGATTTCAGTCAGGACAGAGACTATGTCCCTAAATATCTGGATCAGCATGGCAACTGGCGTGAAATCAAAACATCCGCTTGGCTGTCTGAATCGAACGGCTGGTGGAAGAAGAACACTGGATTTGACGCAGAAACCCTCCAGCAGATGGGAATGACGAAAAATGGCAGTGAAGCCTTCAGTGGCTATGCAACAGAAGGATATAACAGTAAGACGGGTAAATACGAGACCTTCGATCCCCATATGAAAAAGGTCTATGAGGGAAAAGCCAAGCTGAAGGATGGCATTGGCTATGGTGCCTGTACAATGAACAAGGTCAAAGGGGCCAACTGTCCGGCAGAAGCCATTGCCCAATTGAAAAAAGGCGTTATTAGCTATGAGAAGGTTGAGAAGAGTCATATTAAGCAGGGCTACAATGTGCCGAAGAAAGACCTTAAGGTAAGTCTGGCAATGGAAGCAATCAAGCTTGCACCAGACGACCATATGGCAACGCCAGAAGTGATTGGCAAAATCAACGGCTTGCTTTCGGAGCACACAGGTTTTACGGATTACATGGACTTTGCCAGAGAGCTTCAGGCCATGTGCAGAAAGTTATAAAAGCAAGAGCATAGTGACATGTTTAAATCCCCTGACTGTATGGTCAGGGGATTTCAGATTGTAGACAGAATGTCGTCGAATGTGTAATCAAATCAGAACTGGGAATATACTATCATACAGTTATTTTGTTTTAGTATTTTTTAGTAGAAGACGAGACTCAAATTAAGACAGTTTCTTATACAGAATCTTAGAGGAGGAATTAGATGACAGAACACACCAGGCTAAGATCATCAAGAAGGACTATGGCAGCGATCGCACTGCTTTTAATTGCAGCTATTTCAGTCTTTATAGTCTCAGAAGCAGTTTCTGCACCAGCATTTAACGCATCTACAATTGCGTCACTAGATGAAAAGAAAGATACAGTCATGAAGCTCGCGGTGGCTGCAGCTGCATCTTCAACGGTCATTACCCTGATTCCTGGAGATACGGCGATGCCAATTGCAGACGAAATCGCAGAGCTGTCTTCGTATTTTATTCTAATACTGTCTGCAATCCTGCTGGAAAAGATGTTGGTGACGGTAGTGGGGTATGTGTCGTTTACCTATATCATTCCCTTTGCCTGCCTCTTAGGTGTGGCTTACCTGTATCTTCAGAAGGACTTTTTACTGAGCATTGCAATCAAGCTGGCGATATTTGGAGTCATCTTGTTCTTAGCAATTCCTGCTAGTATTAAGGTGAGTGAAATGATCGATGCATCCTATCAGGAGTCGATTACCCAGGCACTGGAGACCGTTGAAGTAAACAGTGGATACATTGAAGAAAATAGCAGCACAGCAGCCACAGAGGATGAAAACCTGATTGGAAAAATTGGAGACTATTTGTCGGATGCAGTGTCTAAGATAGAAAACAATCTATCAGACATGGTTCATAAGGGAGAAGAAATGCTCGCCGTGTTCATGGACGCCATAGCGGTTTTAATCATAACCTCCTGTGTCGTTCCTCTTGTGGTTATTTTACTTTTTGTTTGGGTCATCAAAATCCTATTTGGATTTGATATCAAGGGCTATGGGCATTCGGAGAAAAATTTGAAGTAGTATTTTGAAACATGTATCAGGCGTCTAACCGGACTGGGTTGGACGCCTTTTTAGTGATACAATATTAGAAAACTGGCTAAGCGAGTATGGGTGTCGCTATGTATTTCATTATATAGTATAGATGATAGCGGAAAATCCAATGAGTCTGCTATTTAAAACTAAAGACATTGATTTCATTATTACTTTGTAGTTTAGTATAATGATACTTAATACATCACATTGAGAGAATAGCAGCGAAAGTAAATTTGATAGTAAGCGCAGGGAGGCAATTAGCAATGGAAAAAGGACTATTGATGAAAGCGAGAATACTGAAAGAATCCGTATATTTATTTGAAAATCATGGTTATAACAATACAACAATTAGAATGATTTCTGATCGTGTTGGAATAGGAAGAGGTAATCTGACATATCATTTTCCATTAAAAGAAGATATAAACATGTTGTTGATGAGAGTGTTCTTTTTGAAGATTGAAAAATATAGTAAAAATTACAAGGCAATTAATCTAAGTGACGCATTTGAATATTTTGCATTCATCTTAATTGCTTTTGAAAAACTTATTCAATACAGTGGATATTTTCAAATGATGATGGATGACAGTAAGAGTGATCAACATATGCTACGGCATAGCATAATAATCTATCCAGAGATTCTTCAAAGAAAGTTCCTGAAGACGAACAGTTCATTTGATTCTGAACAGTTAGAAAGCAGTGCCGAGTTGGCAGGTGTGATTTTTAATCATATTGTCACTCGAAATATTGGTAGAGAGAGCGCGTCTTGCTTGGAGGCAAGTAAAAAAGCAGTTGGACATTTTATGTATGAATATGGAAAGTCACAGAATGATTCAAGACTTATTTATGAAAAAGCGAATCAACTTTTTGAAAAACTTGATTTTGATGATTTTTATCACTATATAATGGGGTCTGAATATGAAGAGCTGATTAAGGAAATTTTTGAGTAGCTAGATTAATAGTAAGATGGCTTTGTATAAAAAAGAGCTGCAAAAATCTTTTAAAAAGGTTTTGCAGCTCTTTATATATTTCTAGCTCTTTATACTAATTGTCTTAGAGAAGAATACTGGCACCAGGTCCGAGCGGTAGTTTGAGAAAATACCAAACAAGAATTTGAAGGGTCCATACCAGGAAGAATGCAATGGAGAAAGGTAACATATTGGAGATGAATGTACCAATCTTGAAATCTTTGTCATAACGTTGAGCAAAGCCCAGTACAATTGCAAAGTACGGATTTAATGGTGTGATCATATTGGTAACGGAATCGCCAATTCTATAGGCCATTTGAGTCATTTCCGGTGAAATATTTAAGAGCATGAACATCGGAATGAAGATTGGTGCAAGGAGTCCCCACTTAGATGATGCACTGCCTATAAAAATGTTTATTACGCCTGATGTGATAATAAAAAGGATGAGTACAATTGGGATTGGCAAACCAGATCCATTAAGGAAGTTCGCACCTGCCATTGCTACGAGCATGCCGATATTAGACCAAGTAAACCAGTAGAAGAATTGTGCAATTGCAAATACAAGAACGATATATGAGGCTAAGTCAGCAATACTCTCTGTAAACATTCGATACATATCTGCAGATGTTTTAATGGTTCCAGCAATTTTACCGTATACAAGGCCGGGAATTAGGAAGAAAAGTGTCAATAATGGAATCATACCCTCCATAAACGGTGAGCCCCATTCCATTAAGGCGCCTGTTTCAGGATTCCGAAGCAATGAATTCTCTGGAATACTAATCAAGGCGATTAAAATAATATAGATGAGCGATGAGAATAGTGCATATTTTGCAGCTTTTTTCTCTTTGAGCCCAATAGCAGTAATATCATTTTGAGTATCTGTTTTAGATTCAAATGTTCCAAGTCGCGGAATTACAAATTTCTTAGTGACCCAAGTGCCAGTGATTATAAGCACAAATGTTGATACAAAAATAAAATACCAGTTTGCAGTAGGGAAAACAGAATAAGTTGGATCAATCATTTGTGAAGCGGATTGACTAAAACTTGCAAGAACGACATCAAGCAACTCAATAACTAGGTTGGCACCAAATCCACCCATTACCCCTGCATAAACTGTAATGATTCCAACGAGTGGGTTCATACCAGCAGAAGCAAAAATCATTGCGGCGAGTGGAGGCAGTAGGACTGGCCCCGAATCTCCTGCTGCATTAGACATAATTCCTAAGAAAATAGTAAAGATGATTACTTTCTCTTTTTTTGCTTTTGATAAGGTTGTGTGTAAGAGTGTTGAAAACAAACCGGATTTATCGGCAAGTCCTACACCCAACATAATGACTATAACAAGTCCGAGAGCTGGGAATCCAAGGAAGTTATTCACGGCATTGCTTATGATTTTTTGAAGGCCAGCTTTTGAAAGTAAATTTACAGCTGTAACCGTATCACCAGTGGCAGGATTAACTACAGAAATGCCTAAGGTAGAAAGTACAAAAGATAGAAGAAGGACTATACCAGATAGCCAGACAAATAGTATAAGCGGATCTGGAAATTTGTTTCCTGCTTTTTCTATAAAGTCTAAAAATTTGTTTGATTTTTTAGTAGGCTCATTTATTTTTTTATTATGCTCCATTTCAAAATACCTCCCTATTGTTGATGGTTTAGAAATTCAATTGCACATTTGGCGAGCAGTGTTGAAGTAGGAAAGAGTACATCTTCATCGATGTTAAAATATGGACTGTGCGGATTGTGTACAATACCTTTTTCTTCATTTTTGCACCCGATTAAAACATAGCTGCCTGGAATAGCTTTTGTAAAATATGCATAGTCATCGCCCCCCATGATTGAGTCATGGATTTCTATTGTATTTGAATGACCATATACTTCTTGGCTAACATGTTCTATGAGTTCGGTAATTTTATCGTCATTTATGAGTGGTGGACAAAAAGGTCGGTAGTCAAATGTATAATGCGCATTGTTCAGTTGCGTTATCGACTTAATTGTATTTTCCATAAGACTGTGGATTTTTTCGCTGGTTTCATAAGTGGTGGTCCTGACAGAACCGCCCATTTCAACCATGTTAGGTATCACATTGTTAGCGAGCCCTGCATTGAATTTAGTAATGGACAATACAGCGGGTTCTAGTACGTTGATGTGATCATAAACGATATTCTGAAGTGCTGAGTAAACCAGATGACCAATTCGAATAGGGTCTATACAATTCGATGGATCTGAACTGTGGCCACCCTGTCCTGTAATGCTGATGTCAAAATCAGCTGTTGCCGCCATAAGGGTACCGTATTTTATCCCTACTTTACCAGTTTCATACTGTGGCCAAACATGTGCTGATATTGAAGCATCAATTTTCGGATTATCTAAAACCCCTTCTTGAATCATTTTGAGTGCGCCCCCATCTCCTTCTTCAGCAGGTTGAAAAAGGAAAAGCACATTCCCATGCAATTGATCTTTTAGTTCATTCAAAATCATAGCGGCACCGATGAGCCACGCGGTGTGTGCATCATGACCACATGCATGCATTTTTCCATTGTAGATAGATTTGTAGCTGATTTCGTTTAATTCAGTGATTTCTAGCGCATCCATATCCGCTCTCAACATAATGGTTTTACCAGGATATTTGCCTTTTAAGAGCGCTGTTACGCCAGTTTTTGCAATTTCGGTTTTAACTTCGAGTCCTAGTTCTTTAAGCCGTTTGGATATGATAGATGCAGTTCGAACTTCTTGAAATCCAAGTTCTGGATGTGTGTGTAGGTCTTGTCTGATAGAAATGATTTCATTTTCGAAATTGACTTTGTTGTTTTCGATGATTTGCTCTATGGATTTTAACAATTTGTATCTCTCCCCCCCTTGAAATATTTTGAACACATCACTAAATAGCGCATGCGCTATTTTGGATAGTATATCATTATCAAAGTATTCGGTCAATTACAATAATTCGTGTTAAAGGCAGTATGTTAATTTAAAGAAGACTAAATATTAAGAGGTAGGCATATTATTGATAATATTGAAATAGAAAAGGGTAACGATTCATTGAATCATTACCCTTTTCTATTTCAATTTGAAAGCGATCACCGCAACATGGGAGGGCATTGAAAAAGCATAGCTTTTTCAGTAATAACTAAATTGAACGTTTTAAAGACCAGAGAATCACGCAGATTTGCGTGAAATCTCTGGTCTTTTCTTGGTATAAGCTGTAGATTTTTTACTGTTCTTTACTCGTAAGTTTGAGTATTCGTTTCAAGTTTACTGTGAAAATAGTTAGGGCTGCTTGCATGTGCATGCCAACTAAGCCTGATGTTATTGCTACGTCATAGCCATGTTGATGTTATAACTCACTATTTTTCGCTTCAATCTTGTACCGCTCTTTTGCTCGGTCCTTGAAATAATCGCTTTCTTCGAAAACCTTTTGATTCTTATGTAAATCAGATTTTAGGCTTATGGAATAAGATTTCGATTTTGCCCCTTCCTTGTAGCAGCCCTCTCTTTGTCCGCAAACTTTGCATAATTTAACATCAAAGTAGTAAGTCAGAGTCTGATTTTTCTTACTGCTCTTTTTTCCTTGGCGAGCTTTTCTTATTGCCATATGTCCAGCTGGACACACAAACATATCTGCATCTTTATTGAACTCAAATTCATCAGCCTTTTTGCGTGTACCTTGTGAAATCACAGGATTGAGTTTTGAAATCAGTTTAATATCATTTTCTTTTGCGTATTCCAGATTTGCTTTTTCAGAGTATGCAGTATCTCCAATCACTTCGTCTACTTGCATGCCTGCAGATTTACTTTTTTCTATGAGTGATTGAAGCTCCTTGCCATCACTTTTTTCACCAGTTGTAACTGTTGCAGCAGTAATGATGCGTTCTTCACTCATTGCAAGGTGAGATTTATATCCAAAGAAAGCGGTGTCCGCGGTTTTGTGACCGATTTTTGCATCTTCATCTTTTGATAGTGCAAGTTGTTCAAGGTCATCCTGAACAGCTTCCTTTAAATAATTCAACCGTTCCTTTACGTTCGGCATCTGTGCCATCGAGGGTTCCTTCTCAACCACGTCTATAAGCTTCTGACAATATTCAAGCGCATCTTCTAAAAGACCGTTTGAAACTTTCTTAGGAAGTGATTCCTTAATATCCGGATTTATACTGTAGAGGGATTTGCGTAAGTTCTTTGCGCGCTCAAGGAGTACTTCGCGTGCTGATTGTTGATTTAGTATGTGTAGCGTCTACAATGATCGTCCTACTTTTTATAACGCCTTTCTCCACTGCAATTTCTACAGTTTTCTTGATCAGCATATCCAAGAGATTCATATCTTTTAACCGCAGTTTTCGAAACTTCGTTAAAGTACTGGGATGAATCAATTCTGTGTCTTCAGGCGCCAGACCTAAAAAGTACTTGAAGGACATGTCGTAGAGTGTTCGCTCTACAACATCTTCATCTGATATTTTATAAATCACTTTGAGTAACAAATATTTGAAAAGCATGATTGGATCAAGTGCACTCCGGCCATTTGAATCACAGTAGGAGCTTGCTAACTCATCATACACAAAAGAAAAATCTACCAGAGTGTCTATTTGACGCAGAAGGTGATCCCTCGGGATTATTAGCGAATAGAGTTTGTTATGCTTATTTATCTCTATGTTTTGTTGGTCTTTTAACATAGCGACTCTTTCCATTTTACAGGTCATGCTATATATTTCGACACAACAGGCTTTTTCTCCTTTTTGGGCACTTTATTATATAATGGGAATATACCCATTATTAAGTGACTAATTTTACAGGAGGGCGTCTAACATGAATTATACAAGCGTTATTGTCAGCAGAAATGAGAAAATTGGAATCGTAACATTGAACAGACCGGATTATAACAATACCTTCAGTGTTCCCCTGGCTAGGGAATTGAATCATGCACTTGTAGAGTTTGAGAATGACAATCGTGTCAATGTAGTTGTGGTCAATGCAAACGGAAAGAATTTCTGTACAGGCATTGATATAAATGATCTAGAGGGAAAAAGCAATATTGAATACTTGGAATGGGTCGAGTTAATGGAAAAAATGAACACAACCATTGCAGGTATGGGAAAACCAGTGATTGCCTCTGTGCAAAGAGTTGCTGTTGCCAATGGCATAGGGCTTGTTGCGGCCTGCGATCTGGCAATTGCGGCGGATAATGCAAAATTTGGGGCCACAGCCATCAATGTCGGTTTATTCTGTATGAGACCGGCAGTGCCACTTCTTAAAAGCTTGGGCAGGAAAAAGACGCTGGAGCTTGTCATGACCGGTGACCTCATAAATGCTGACGAAGCACAGCGCATTGGTCTGATTAATAAGGTCGTTCCAGCGGATACACTTGAGGAAGCAACGCTCGCCTATGCAAGAAAACTAGCTGACAAGAGTCCCTTAGCCCTCCAACTCGGGAAAAAATCCTTCTATAAGATGGAGGATCTTGAATATAAGAAAGCCTTGGATTTGACAAACAATCACTTTGCAACACTGTGTACTACTGAGGATGCCCATGAAGGTGTAGCGGCATTTCTGAATAAGAGAAAACCGGTTTGGAAAAACAAGTAGCAAGATGTTTTGAGGGTGTGTTATATAAAAGTCATATTGAACCACCTGCTATGCAGGTGGTTCAATATGACTTTTATCAAGAAACACAAATGATAATTAGGTGAAAATTTTAGTATATGTTGTTAAGTTGTGTTTGTGCCCAATTCGAATTTTTTAAAATTGCTCTTCCAACGCCAATCATATCTGCTTTGTTTTCTTTAAGTAAAGTTTCGGCTTCAAGGGCTGTGGTAACACCGCCTGTAAGAATAACAGGTATCGAAACATGCTCTTTAATTTGGCGAGTCATTTCTGAGAAGTATCCCGGCTGATTATTTCCTGGTATTCTATAGCCATTCATGCCTCCAGATATATCTAAGAAATCGACACCGAGAGATTCCAATAAAACAGCTGCATTGACACTGTCTTCGATCGTTGACCCACCATTTGTGTAATCACATCCACCAAGCCGAATACCAAGAACAAAATCTTTACCAGTTTCCAATCGCACGGCTTCGATGACTTCCCGATGAAATTTTAAGCGACTTTCAAGCGTGCTTGCTTTATAACAATCATTTCTCCTGTTGGTTAGTGGCGAGTAAAATTGATTGAGCAAGTAGCCGTGAGCAGAATGGATTTCAACACCGTCAAAGCCAGCGCGTTGCGCACGCTTTGCTGCAGCTGAAAAATCACGGACAGCAGCATCGATTTGTGCCTGATTCATTTCGATAGATATTTCGCCGTTGAACTTCGTATTAGGGAGTGCGCTAGCGCTAACAGGTACCAGACCTGTTATAGTTTGGCTGGTTGCACCTCCGGCATGACTGATTTGTGCAATGGCTTTAGTCCCGTTTTGGTGAATCGTATGGGCTATTTTTGCAAGACCTTCAATATCACTATCACAAGAGATGGAAACCTGTCCTGCATGGGCTGCACCCTGTTGGTTGATATAGGCGTGTTCTGTAATAATTAGTCCAAGATAGCCGCCTTGCGATTTTTCCGTGTAATAATTGATCAAAGCGTCTGTGACTTTTCCATCGGGTGTCTTACCAGATGCCATCGGGGGTAAGACGATTCTGTTCTTTAGTTTAAGTTGATTGAGAAGAATTGGTTCATAAATACATTCCATTTCAGTGACCTCCTTAGCTATATACAAGAATATTGAATACAGTATACAACTATTTTAGATGAAAAAATAGTAGGTTCTTTAATCACAAAAATTGATAGGATTTTCAAACAAAATGTTGGCATATTTCAGGATGTAGAAAATCCACTCCAATCATGTACAGTAAGTACGCGCATAGAGTGGATTCTTTAAATTGAATATATTACGATAAGTTAAAAAAATTTTAGTGTTATGGCTGATTTGGGGAAATCGGCAATTCTGCTGATTTGAAGAGATATTTATGCTATAATTTCACAATATATTTGATTGGGGCACGTTTAAAAACGTGGGTGACCTATGACTACGAGACGGTAAATATAGGAGAAATAATATGAGACTAGCATTTATCGGAATGATGGCATCTGGAAAGTCAACCATTAGTAAGCGGATTGCAAATGACTTGAATATTGAGCATGTCAGCATCGATAGCGCAATTGAAGAACGTGCAGGCATGGCGATTACTGAGATTTTCAACGAGCATGGAGAAGGCTATTTCAGAGAGCTTGAAACAGCTGTACTTGACGAGCTTCTGAAAAAAGATTCCGCAGTCATTGATTGTGGCGGGGGTATTATCCTAAATGAGTTCAATGTCCGCTTGATGAAAAATCGCGATTACGAAGTTGTATTTTTAAATAGAAGTCTGGAAGATACCTTTAAAGATATTGATTATGATACACGACCACTTCTAAAGGACGGTCCAGAGCGTTTTATTCAGATTTATAACGACAGAATAGATAAGTATTTCAAGCACGCAGATACTATTATTGACAATAGTGGTGAACTGGAACCTGTGTATTATGATATTGTGCGCTATTTCCAGTATAGAGATTTCAAGAGTGATCGGATTGTCGGCAAGCAGCAGTGGCTTGTGCAGAATGAAGCTCTTGAGCAAAAGTAAGTTCTTGAGTAAGCACAGAAAATCGCGGTTGTATTCGCTTGAGATTAATTACAATATATAAGAAATATAGAAGAATAAATCCGCTCTGAAAACGTAAGTCGATTACGGTTCAGAGCGGATTTTAATTTTTGCTACGGAACAAATGATTGAAAATGAACACGTTGTTGATTAAATATCCACAGGCATATTATAATAGTGGTGTGCTTTATGCAATAAACTGAGGGGGATTGATTATGACGACAAAATCTATGGAAAAAGGGTCTGGTGACAGAAGGGCAATCCGTACAAAGAGAATGATAAGGACAGCACTTGCTGAGCTTATCTACGAAAAAGGCTTTAACAATATATCGGTCACTGACTTGGCTCAAAGAGCGGATATAAACAGAGGAACCTTTTACTTGCATTATATTGACAAGTATGACTTGCTTGAAAAGGTTGAAGATGAAATTATTCAGGCGCTTGAGAAGGAGACACATGATCTCGGTTCAGTTAATATGCTCCGTATGGATTCTACAAATGAACCCCTTCCCTTTATGGTAAAGCTATTTGAATACTTCAAGAAAAATGCAGCAATCATTCAAGCCATTCTCGGTCCTGGCGGCGACCCTTCTTTTGACAGGAAAATAAAAAAGTTTATTGAACTCAATCTGTTTGAGAAACAAAAGTCCGAGGGTCTGAACCCAGAACAGGCGCTGATTTCAGAGGAATACTTCATTCCCTATATACTTTCAGCCGATTTAGGAGTCATACAGCACTGGCTTGAAAAGGGCATGAGAGAGTCCCCGGAAGAAATGGCACTCGCTCTTGCCAGAATGTCATTGCTCGGGCCGCTGAGAGCTGTGGGTATACGTAAGGATATATAAGCGGAGTGAAAATCTGAAATTTATGGCCTGGTTAAGTGTAGGTTATGTATTGGTAAAGTGTATTGTAGCAGGCATTTCAAAGGCGCATAATGTTGCCAAGAGGTGATGGTTATGATGAATCTGTTCATTGTATTGGCACTGATCGGCTATTTGAATTATCGGGCGGTACAGGAAAGAGGCAACTCAATGTATCTGGAATATAGCAGGTTGCTTCCAAAAGACAAGTAAACCGCAATAAAAGGGACTGCAAAATGCAGTGCCCCAAACTGTAGAAAAACTCCGAAATACTGCGTTGCTGGATAAAATCAGCTCTGATTACGTACGCTTTGTACGCTCACAGAGCTGATTTTATCCGCGCCTGGTCTTTCAAAGTTCTCTACAGTCTGTCATCTTGTCGACTATGTCGACAATCTGGGGACTGCAAAATGCAGTGCCTTTTTTATTGTAACAAAACCACATTATTGCTCTTTGTTGAAACTCATTGTCCTGTATTTTCTTCATTATGTTATACTCTTTTAGAACAACAATAATTGTATAAGCAGACTATTTATATAGATATATTTTCAACCAGCATAGGAAGTATGCGCAGCAGATGATGATTGAAACGATACATATCAGAAAAGGAGCCGCAGATGTTTGACTATAGTGCCTTATCAATCAACAAAAAATTACGGATATCATTTTTAGGAATTGGTGTGATTCCACTGGTGATTTTTGCAGTCGTTGGCCTGATCAGCATGCATAATTCATCTATCGACGAAGCGTTCGATCAGCTGGAAAGTGTTCGAAACGCCAAGGCCTCCCAGCTGGAAACCTATTTTAACGATGAAAAGACGCAGGGGGAGCTGGTTACTAAAATTGTGGACACCCTAAAGACGGAGGGCGAGCAAAAGCTTGAACTCACGCAGCACAACAACAAGCTGGCGGTGAAAAACTATTTGGATAAGCTAGCCCTACTTTTAAAGAGTGAAGCGGATTCAACAGGTGCTGTAGCCGTTCTGAGGGCACCAGGTTCGGATGCTGTGATTAAGGGATATGAAGTATCTCTTGAAGGGAAAAGTCTAGCCAACCATATCGAAGATATCTATATCCTTTCCAATCAGGGCAAGGTTCTTTATGCAAGCAAGCGTAAGGGTGATATAGGTATGGAGCTGAGCGAAAGTGCATATCAGGACTTCGGTCTTTCTAAAGTCTGGAGCGATGTACAGGAGGATGGAGAACTGCGTTTTGCCAATTTCTCTCAGAGCCCGGTAACCGGTGATGACTATCTGGCCTATTTGGCTGAGGATATCATTGTTGATGGCAAACCTGCTGGTATGGTAGCAATCAGCTTTACAAATGAAACACTCAATACGCTCATTCACAGTTCAAATGGACTGGGAGCGTCTGCTGAAACCTATATTGCTACAAGTAACGAAGGCGGTCTCCGTTTTGTGTCAGATATGCAGACCATGGGTGACGGTCTCTATAAGGTCGGTTATGAAATGGCAAGTCCGCCTGAATATGTGACAGCGACCTTTAGGGGCAAGAGCATCAATGAGATCTTTAAAGACAGCAGCGGAAACATGGTAGTCGTTTCTACTGACCCCATACAGGTTGTAGATCAGCAGTGGATCATGGTCACAAAGGTTGACCTCGAAGACCTGATCAATCAAGTGGATGATGAAGGCAATGATTTCTATTCAAGCTATGTCAGCAATAATCAATATGATGATATTTTCCTCATTCATCCAGATGGCTATGTGTTCTACTCAGTACAAGAAGGTTATGAGTTTAAAGCCAATCTCCTCCAGGGAGAACTTGCAAATACAAATCATGCGGACCTTGTACGTCAGGTGAAGGAAACAAAATCCGTTGTCTTTGTCGATTATGAAGCCAACGCGCTTAACGATTATGAGCCGAGAGCATTTCTAGGTATACCTGTGTTTGACTCGGAAAACAAGGTGGAGTTCATCATGTCCTTTGAAGTGTCATCCGATGCCATCAATGCCATTATGCTTGATCGAACGGGGCTTGGAGAATACGGTGAAGCCTATCTGATAGGCTCGGACTACCGACTCCGGTCGGACACCTTCCTGGAACCGCTTGTCAAGAATGTTTCGAATTCTTTCATCAATCCAAGTGAAGGCGGCATTTACTCAGAAGCGGCGCACGCAGTCGTTTCAGGAAAAAGCGATACGCGGATTCTGGATGATTATCGAGGTGAGGCGTCGCTAATTTCCTATGAACCCATTCATGTGAGCGGAAGTCAGTGGGGCCTAGTGGTCAAGCAGGACAAGAGTGAACGCCTGAGCAGCATGAATAGACTGATCTTTTTTATTGTTCTACTGGGTGCAGCGACAATTGGTATTGTCATGTTTCTTGCCCATTACATATCAACGGGTATTTCAAGACCCATCATCCGCATATCGGAGTGGGCGAAGGATGTCGCATTTGGAAAGCTGGAGTTTAATGAAATCAAAACTTCTAATGATGAGATTGGTGAACTTAAAAACAGCATTACCAAGGTGGTAGAATCCTTTTCCGATGTTTCCGAAATCTGTGAAGATATTGCTATTGGAAAGCTGGACCACGACTTTCAGATTAGAAGCGAAGATGATGTTCTTGGCAATGCCATCAACAGAATGCGGGCCAATTTCATAGAAGTCATCGATCAGGCCAATGCCATTTCAGAGAAGGACTATGCTGTAACCATTGACAAGCGGTCAGAAAATGATGAGCTTGGGGCAGCGCTGATTAACATGGTTACCCAGCTTAAGACAGCAGATGAATTTGCCAAGAGTCAAAACTGGATGAAGAGCGGTCAGTCTGAGCTCAATGAAATCATCCAGGAGACTTCGACAAATCAGGAACTGAGCAAACGCATCACCGCATTTGTCAGCCAGTATTTGGAGGCGCATGTCTCCAGCATGTATGTCAAGGCGGGAGACTGCTACAACATGCTTGGCAGCTATGCCATGAAAACGCGGACAAGCAACCAGTTCAAGATTACAGAGGGAGACGGTGTTCTCGGACAGGCAATCCTTGAGAAAGAACTTATCTATTTGAAGGATATTCCATCGGAAAACATGCTCCTATCCACTTCGTCGGCTCAGGTCGAAATCAAACACGTGATTATCATGCCGTGCATATTTGAAGGGGACGTAAAAGGAATTATTGAAATAGGGGCCTATACACCGTTCAGTGACCTCCATCTTGAATTCCTTGAAAAGATACAGGAGAATATTGCAATAGCAATACATTCGAATATTACAAAGCAGGAACTCCAGGACCTTCTGGACCGTACGCTTCTGCAGTCTGAAACGCTGAAGAAAAATGAAGAAATTCTTAAGGAAAAGAATGAAGAGCTTTCTCAGCAGACAGATGCCCTAAGAGCCTCTGAAAGCAAGCTGCAACAACAGCAGGAAGAGCTTAGACAGTCCAATGAGGAGCTTGAAGCCCAGACCATGGAGCTTAAGGCCTCTGAGAGCAAGCTCCAGCAGCAACAGGAAGAGCTTCGCGTTACTAATGAAGAGCTTGAAGAAAAGACCATCAATCTGCAAAAGCAGACCGATGAGGTTGCCAAGAAGAACGAAGAGCTGGAACGAACTCAAAATCTTATTGAGGAAAAAGCCAAGGAGATCGAAATATCCAGCAAGTATAAGTCCGAGTTTCTAGCGAATATGTCTCATGAGCTCAGGACTCCGCTGAACAGTATTCTGATCTTATCGGGTTTGCTTCATGAAGATAAGAAAGGTGTACTTACTGACGAGGAAAAAGAATATGTCAAAGTCATCAACTCAGCCGGAAAAGACCTGCTTGAGCTGATCAACGATATTCTGGACCTTTCCAAAATAGAGTCAGGAAAAATGGAACTCAATATTGAAAACTTCAACCTGAGAAGTGCGCTCGATACAATCCATCATCTCTTTAAGCCATTAACAGACGAAAAAGGTATTGCCCTTGTAAGTCATGTAGAGGCGGCTGTACCTGAAATGGTGCGTTCAGACGAAATGAAAGTCATGCAGGTTGTCAAAAACCTTGTTTCCAATGCGGTGAAATTCACAGAAGAAGGTCAAATCAGTATCACGACAAGCCTTGAAGGCAAGGATATGCTTAAAATATCCATTCAAGATACGGGTATCGGCATTCCTAAGGAGAAGCTGCTCCATATATTCGGTGCATTCCAACAGGTGGATGGAAGTACAAGCAGAAATTATGGCGGTACTGGCCTTGGACTTTCCATATCGAAAGAACTGATACAACTGGTGGGTGGCAGAATTACCGTTGAAAGTGAAGAGCAAAGAGGCAGTATTTTTAACATTCTGATTCCGATTGAAATCAGTAGACCTCACAGCGCTTTAGAGACAGCACCGCTTGTTTCATCAGGCAGCATTGATGACCAGACTGAAACGCGTTCAGCAGGTGCAGTCGGCACTCGGGAAACTGGGAAAGACCCAGTGCGCGACTTGAGTCTGGATGAAATTAAAGCCGCTGCCCAGGGCGAGCCTGTTATCCTCATTGTTGAAGACGACCAGAGCTTTGCCGGTGTACTTTCAAGAATCGCTAAGGAAAGAGGACACCATGTCTTCTGTGTAGAGAGCGGCGAACGTGCACTCCTTGCAGCCGAAGAACTGGATATTTCTGCGATTATTCTCGATTTGGGTCTGCCTGGCATGGGCGGATGGGAAGTCCTGCACAGACTGAAGAAGTGGGACAGGACCAAGGACATTCCAGTCCATATTATTTCGGGCCGTGAACTGGACCATCAGCATGAGAACCAGGGCTTTATCGACTATCTGCAAAAACCTGTGAGCTTTGAAAAGCTGGCAGGCGCATTTGACAAAATCGAAGAGCTGATCAATACAGATATTAAAAAGCTCCTGCTTGTCACATCCGATGTGGCATCGACCAAGCAGATCAAAGACCAGTTTGAAGACGTGATTGAAGATCTGAAGCTTGACTGTGCCTATTCAGGAGAGGATGCACTTGAAATCCTTAAAAAGCATACCTTTGACTGTATGGTCATGGTGGACGATCTGGAGGATATCAGCATTGGTGAGCTTGCAAAACGCATTCGTGTAAATGACCTGTCGCAAACACCGATTATCCTCTATACGGATAGCGAAAAGACGAGTGATATCTCAGAAGAGCTTGCCCGTTATATTGAATCGATCATCCTCAAGGGTGAAAAATCCATGGACCGATTAATAGATGAAACAACACTTTTCCTCAATCATATTGAGGAAAGCAACAAGGTGAAGTCTGGGGAGTATATGCGCACCAACAAAGAGAAAGAGGCAATTCTTAGGGGTAAGAAGGTCTTGATTGTCGACGACGACATGCGTAACACCTTTGCCTTATCGAGTGCCCTTGAAGAAGAAGGCATTGATATTGTCATTGCAAAAAATGGTCAGATAGCCATAGAAAAGCTTGAAGAAAGTCCAGATATTGATATTGTCCTCATGGACATCATGATGCCTGTCATGGATGGTTATACCGCCATGCGAAAAATCAGAAGCATGAAGGCATCCTTCTCAGGTGTACCGATAATCGCACTGACTGCAAAGGCCATGCGTGAAGATAAGGAAAAATGTATTTCAGCGGGTGCAAGCGATTATCTTGCAAAACCAATCAAGTTTGATGAGCTGCTGACACTGATGAAAGTGTGGATATACTAATGGCACCAAATTTAGAACATCAGGAAATACTGGAAAATGAAGATATTGAAATAAAACTGTTCATTGATATGCTGTTTTATAAGTATGGCTATGATTTCAGAGAGTATTCCCGTGCCCATATGAAAAGACGCATCAAGCACCGTATTGAGATTGAACCCAATATGAAGACGGTGAGTGATTTTACCCATGAAGTGTTGTGGAATGAAGCCTACTTTCGAAAAATTGTGTCTGACTTCTCAATCAATGTCACTGAAATGTTCAGAGATCCGTCTTTTTATAAGAAAATCCGGGAAGAGGTTGTACCCATATTGAAGACGTATCCTTTCATAAAAATTTGGCACGCTGGCTGTTCTACTGGGCAGGAAGTCTACTCCATGGCAATTCTGCTGGAGGAAGAGGGCCTGTTGAGCAGAACGCAGATATACGCCACAGATTTTAACGATATCGTCCTTAAAAAGGCGAGAGAAGGCATTTATTCTACAGACTATATCAAGGATTATGAGCGGAATTACAAGCATTCGGGAGGTCAACGCACGTTGTCAGATTACTACCACGAAGCCTATAATTCACTGATTTTTGATCAGAGATTAAAAGAGAAAATACTTTTTTCCAATCATAATCTTGTAACAGATGGTGTCTTTGGTGAGATGAATATGATTATCTGCCGAAATGTTCTTATTTATTTTGAGCGAGAACTGCAGAACAAGGTTTTCAGTTTGTTCAAGAACAGCCTATGCTATGGGGGCATATTAGGTATTGGTTCAAAGGAATCCATGCATTTTTCAGACGTGCGTTCGAAGTTCAAGACGCTGGATGCTGAAGAAAAGATTTTTGTGAAGAAGCACACTTAGATTGGATGAGGTTCAATGGAGATTGAAGCGATTGTAATCGGCGTCTCAGCAGGTGGTTTTAAGACGCTTGAAAAACTGATTCTGGGTTTGAAGGAAGATTTGCGCGTACCCATTGTTGTGGTTCAACATATTGGCGCATCCTCTGAGAACTACATTGTCACGTATTTGAATGAGAAATCAGGGCTCACCATAAAAGAAGTGGAAGAAAAGGAAGCGGTTTTAGGCGGTACGGTATACTTTGCGCCTTCTAACTACCATGTTCTGATTGAAAGAAACAGAAGCTTTTCATTGACAGTGGGTGAAAAGGTGTGCTTTGCGCGCCCTTCTATAGATGTTTTGTTCGAATCTGCGGCAGAAGCTTACCCAGACCAGTTACTGGGGATTATTTTAACGGGGGCAAACTCCGATGGCACCAATGGCTGTCGGGACATTAAAGCGTGTGGTGGTGTTGTAATTGTGCAGGATCCTGACGAGGCAGAGTTTAAAGAGATGCCTTTGTCTGTAATTAACCGAGATTATCAGGATGCTGTGCTGACTATCGATGAAATGATCAAGGTCATTAACGAAATACGGTAATTAGATAAGTAGGTGATTGTTATGGAAAACAGAATGAAAGTACTGATGGTTGATGACAGACCGGAGAATCTGTTTGTACTTGAGACCATCTTAAAAGATGAGGATGTGACATTTGACAAGGCGACTTCTGGAAATGAAGCCCTATCCATGCTTCTTGAAAAGGACTACGCCCTGGTCTTGATGGATGTTCAAATGCCCGATATTGACGGGTTTGAAACCGCAAAGCTCATGAAGGGCATGAACAAGACAAAATATATTCCGATTATTTTTGTGACCGCAATCAGCAAAGAGGAATATTATGCGTTTAAAGGCTATGATATTGGCGCAATCGATTATATCTACAAGCCGATTGAACCCATTGTTCTGAAAAGCAAGGTTCGGGTCTTTGCAGAACTTCATAGGCAGAAAATGATGTACAAGGACCAGAGCGACCTGCTCAATTTAAAGGTTAAGGAGCTCGAGGAAGTCAAGCAGCAGCTGATTGCGCTCAACAGTGAACTCGTTCAGATTTCAAATATGGATTCCCTGACTCAAATTGCAAACCGCAGAGCCTTTGATGAAACAATCAAGGTGGAAATTAATAGGGCCAACCGGGATAAGACTGAGCTTGCAGTGCTCATGCTGGATATAGATTTCTTCAAGCAGTATAATGATCATTATGGTCATGTCAAGGGGGATGAAGTCCTTCAAAAGGTTGCTGAAGAGGTTAAAAAATCGGTGTGCAGACCTGCAGATCTGGTGGCGCGCTATGGCGGTGAAGAGTTCACGGTTATCCTACCGGATACATGCGCCAAAGGGGCCATTCATGTTGCCGATACCATTCGCAAAAATGTAGAGGCACTTGAAATTCCAAACGTAGGTTCAGATGTGAGCGACTGGCTGACAGTGAGTATTGGTATTGTCCTTAAGAATACTGAAACAAATACCCAGGACATATTGCTAAGACGGGCGGACAAGGCCCTGTATGAAGCAAAGAAGCGTGGCAGAAATCAAGTTGTGGACTACAACGTGCATATGTAATACATATTATTAGTTGTCGACAGTCTGTCATGACAATGTCCCTATAAGTAGAAAAAGACCGAGAACTTTTGTTCATCGGTCTTTTGTTTATTTATGTATTCTGCTTATACATACCTTCTGAAATGGAGTGCTTTTTCATCCCAGCTGTTCTGGTCTGTGCCAGGAAGTGGCGCACCATTGGGCATCATGTTGCTTGGCACAATTTCCTTTCCAAAATTATTTGCAAGTTTCTTGCGAATACAGGCATCCATCTTGCTGCCCTTGCAGTACATGGAGATGAATCCCTTGGCGGCAGTACTTTTTTCAAACTGCTCACAGCAACCGACAAACGCACAATTGGCTAATTTTTCACAAATAGGCATACAATCAACCCCTCCTTAAGGATTTTATACAGAAACGATATGTTCACTTCATACTTTTCATACCCACAAGCTTGTGTATTAAATGTTCTGAGAACATTTCCCTGAAAATATTTTGCATATACCCAAAATCATGAGCTTGCCCTGCGTTATGGGAACCATAATTGGATAAACAAAGTATAGACACATGCGTTTTTATGGACTTTTGATGGAAGGCCCATATGCTTTAGGTAGATGCACACAGCTTGTGAATCAATTAACGCACTGTTTTAGTATACATTCACATGTCATTTTGACCAGTGCAGGTGTATACTAAAATAGATTGGTGGTATGTATGCAAGTTTTTTGGAAATTCGGGGGGAAAGTTTATGGAAAGAATTTTGACGACTTGCGGCTATTGCGGATGTGGATGCAATTATTTTTTCAATGTCGAACAAGGTGAAATTGTTGGCGTTGCACCACAGAATAGCCATGTGGTAAGTCAGGGCAAACTCTGCATCAAGGGTTGGCAAGGTTATGGCTTTGTCAACAGTGGTGACCGGCTGAAAAAACCGCTTCAGAAAAGTACAGGGGAGAATTTTTCTGAGATTTCTTGGGATGAAGCCATAGAAACGGTCCACAGCCGTTTGCAGCATATTGTGGATACTTACGGCCCTGAGTCTGTGGGTATTTTTGCCTCGGCCAGGTGTACGAACGAAGAAAATTATCTCATTAAGAAATTTGCAAATTCAGTGCTTAAAACGGCAAATATCGACCACTGCGCACGCCTCTGACATAGCCCCACAGTGGCTAGTTTAGCTGCAGCGTTTGGCAGTGGTGCCATGACCAATTCCATTGAGGAGCTCACAGATTCAGATGTGATATTGGTCATAGGCTCCAATACCACAGAGCAACATCCTATGGTTGCCATGAAAATTATAGAAGCGGTAAAAAAGGGTGCCAAGCTGATTGTAGCCGACCCTCGAAAAATACCGCTGACTTACTATGGCCAAATTTACGCACCGCTTATACCAGGTAGCAATCTGGCATTTATCAACGGCCTGCTCAATGTGATCGTGAGCGAAGGACTTGTCAATGAGGCATTTATTGAAGAGCGAACAGAGGGATACTCGGAATTTGTAAACTCGGTCGCTGAATATACACCTGAAGTCGTGTCTAAAATCACGGGTGTTTCGGAAGATATCATCCGTGAGATTGCGCGTAGCTATGCTGGTGCTAAAAATGCATCCATCATCTATGCAATGGGAATCACGCAGCATACCAGTGGAACAAAAAACGTGGCAGCACTTACAAATCTGGCCCTTATGACCGGTCAAATAGGACGTCCTTCCACGGGCATCAATCCGCTCAGGGGTCAAAGCAATGTTCAAGGCGCATGTGATATGGGCGCACTTCCAGACACCTTCCCAGGCTATCAGAAGCTGAACAACCCAGGGGTACTTGAAAAGTTCAAGCGTTTCTGGGGCAATGGTTTTGCACAGGAAAAAGGCATGACATCCGGCGAAATGCTTCATGCAGCAATGGATGGGAGGCTGAAGGCGCTCTATATTATCGGTGAAAACCCTATGTTGACCGATCCCAACCTAGACCATGTCAAAGAAGCCTTCGAGGCCCTGGACTTCCTTGTGGTACAGGATATTTTCATGACGGAAACATCCGTTCACGCGGACATCGTGCTTCCGGCTGCCAGCTTCATTGAAAAGGATGGCACCTTTACCAATACGGAGCGCCGGGTTCAGCGCCTGAGAAAGGTTCTTGAACCTGTTGGCGACAGCCTTGCCGACTGGGAAATTCTCAGTCGTATCATGCATGCCTTTGATGCAAGCATTCAGTATGATTCACCAAAGGCAGTCATGGATGAAATCAGGGGACTTGTGCCATCCTACGGTGGTATCAGCTATGACCGTCTTGAAAATGGCGGACTTCAGTGGCCGTGTCCGGATCTTGATCATCCGGGAACGCCGTATCTGCACAAAGGAAAGTTTACAAGGGGACTTGGCAAGTTTTCCGTTAACAATTATGAGCCTACAACGCAGCAGGCGACTGCTGAATACCCATTCATCCTGACAACAGGCAGAATGGGACACCACTATCACTCAGGCACCATGACGCGAAGGTCATGGGCACTGGACAGGGAGCATCCAAACGGATTTGTGGAGATTCACCCATGGGACGCGGAAAAACTGGGAATAACGGCAAGAAGCAAGGTCAGAGTGAGCTCGGAACATGGGTCCTTGACCTGTGGCGTTCATATTACCAAGAACATTGTGGCTGGCGTCGTGTTTATTCCTTTCCATTTCAGTGAAATACCTGTTAACGCACTCATTGGAGAAAATGTGGATCCTGTTGTACAAATACCTGAGTTTAAGGTTTGTCCTGTTAAAATAGAGGTGATATAGATATGTGGCTACTCGAAAAAGATAAACTTGAATCCGTACTGGCGGCTTGGCATGCGCACCATGAAGTCTATATCCCAAGTCGGAGTTATGGAGAATCCGTCCTGCTGCCCTTTGAAGAGGGGGCGCTCGACCTCAATTATATTAATTTTTCACAACCTATAAAGGAGTTCCTTTTCAAGGGGCGTGAAGTCCTCTTTCGCTGGGAGATGTCAGAGGGTGATATCAATTTCCATATGGCTGATCCAAAGGAGGGCACACAGGTGCTTTTCGGCCTCAGGTCATGTGACATCAATGGCATTGAGTATATGGACCGGTTTTATGAAGGGGAATACTGTGACGGTGTCTACAAGGAGAACAGGGCACGTACCCTTCTGGTTGCGCTCAACTGTGTCGATGCAGGGGAACGCTGCTTCTGTGATTCCGTTTCGGCGGGTCCCTTTGTAAAGCGCGGCTATGATTTGCTGTTTACGCCAATTGACGACATGTACCTTATAGAATCTGGGTCGGACAAGGGAGAAATGCTCATTGGCCAAGTTGCGTCATACTTGAAGCCGGCATCTCAGGCAGATCTGGAAGAGAAGGATTCCATCGAAGTGGACGTCAAGAGTCTGTTCACAAATGTCATGTGGCCCAAAGACCCCAAAGCCATTTTGGCGGAGAGCTTTGACAATGCAATCTGGGATGAACTCGCTGCGAAATGCATTCGCTGTGGAGGCTGTACCAATGTCTGTCCAACGTGTACCTGCTACAACGTCGTTGAGGAAAAAACATCGGAGACAGAGGGCACCCGAATCCGGTCGTGGGATTCCTGTCAGAGCTGTTCCTTTACCAAAAACGCAGGAGACCACAGACCAAGGAGTCCGGTTTCCAGAGTTCGCTACCGCATATATGACAAGCTTGCCTATATTGAGGAGCGCTTTGGACATAAGGGCTGTACTGGTTGCGGACGGTGCATTGATACCTGTCCTGTAGATATTGATATTGTTGATATTATCAACCGGCTTGACCTTGAACGCACAGAGGCTACGCCTTCGAGAGGGGAAGTGGAAACCGGCCACAAGCCAGTATTCGATATGAATGCGGTTGTCGCACCGAACAACAACTTCCACCAGAGCTGCGAAACGACCTATATGCCACAGGTTGCAGTGATTACAGATATCGTGGATGAAACGCGAAATATCAAACGCTTTTATTTGAAATACGAGAATAAGGCCCTGCATGACAACTTCGAGTTCAGAGGTCAGTTCTTTGAAATTACAGTATTTGGGGTCGGTGAAATCGCAATTTCCATACCTTTTGCCTCAGAACAGCGCGAGGTCTTCGATTTTTGCGTGAAGAAGACCGGCAAAGTGACTGGTGTCCTTCACGATATGAAAGTAGGAGACAAGGTAGGTCTGCGTGGTCCGTTCGGAAAGGGCTTCCCCATGTCAGACATGGAAGGCCGAGACCTGCTGATCATAGGCAGCGGTGTGGGTGTGGCACCAATTCGTACCGCGGTCCTTCAGGCACTTGAGAATAGAAAGGCCTACGGAAAGATTGTCGTTATTGGAAGTGCCATGACCTATGAAGACCTGATTTACAAGGAAGATTTCATAAAATGGGCAGAAGAAGGCGGTATAGAGGTTGCGTACGCTTTTACAAAAGCCACAGACCTTGTGCCGGCGACCGTGGGCAGAATCAATGACCTGCTCCCTAACTTGAGCAATGACTGGAACAATACCTCAGCTATTATCTGTGCGTCTCCAAACCGGATTCGACTGGTTGCGAAAGACCTGATGGATCTGGGCATGGATAACAGGGAAATCTATACCAGCCTCGAAACCCACATGCGGTGCGGTCTTGGAAAATGCGGACATTGTAAGGTTGGTGACAAATATATGTGTGTAGATGGCCCGGTATTCAACTACGAAGAAATGCTGAAGCTGCCACCGGAGTTTTAAGATGAGAAAAGAACGTTTTGGCACTGCCATTGTTCTGTGCGGGGGCAAGAGCTCCCGCATGGGGTTTGATAAAAGTACAATCAGAATCAATCAAGCACCTATTTATGATTACATCGCAAATCAGCTGGCCCAAATTTTTCAGGAGGTATTGCTGGTAACGGGAAGCAGCAATCCTGTTACAAGGAGCGAGTACAGAGTCATACTCGATCAAGTGCCTCAGTGCGGTCCCATGGGCGGCATTTTGACAGGGCTGCGGGCCGCTTCCTCTGACTACGTGTTTTTCACAGCCAGTGATATGCCTTTTGTGGATCTGGACCTGATCCGGCACATGCGGTCTGGTCTTTCAGATAAAGCGCAGATGGGCGCCGTATGCATGAATGGAAAGTTTATTGAGCCGCTTTACAGCTACTACTCAAAAGCCTTGATAGAGCCCATGCAGGACCAGCTCGACCAGGGTGATTTTCAAATCAGTCACCTGATACGCAGGAAACCCTTCCTGTATATTGAAGATGCCCAGTGGCACAAGTCACACGGCCCGAGTGTTTTCAGCAATATCAATTATGCGGAGGACCTTGAGCTCTTAGAGACTTACTTCGGAGAGGATTATGGTGTGGAATCAAAGAATAGAGCGGTAAAAAGTATTGGAATCAAGCGCTATAAGAAGGATCAGATTCTTGAAGTGGAGGACCAGGTGGTCCGGGAAGAGATTCTCAGTATCTATATCAACGAAGTGCATAGCGTATCTATGAATTATTCACCGGGAGACGAAATGAACCTGGCGGTGGGACATCTTGTCAGCCAAGGGGTCTTAAAAAGTCGACAGGACCTGCTCTCCCTCGAAATGCCTTCATCGCGAACTGTAAAAATGACCTTGAAGCCCCACATCATGAAGCTGATAGAAGGCAGAATGGCCCTTTCCTCCGGATGTGCGGGAGGCCGTGCACGCATGTGCCTTTATGAGAAGGAGAACATCACGCCCATAAAGGAATCAGTGAAAGTCGATAGGGACCGGATTACAGGCAACATGAAGGATTTCATGAACCGGTCGGAGCTTTTTCAGAAAACAGGCGGTGTACATAGCTGTGCCCTGTATGATGCACAGGGACTTGTGGTCATGAAGGAGGACATAGGAAGACATAATGCGGCCGATAAGGTAATTGGCGCCTGTTTTCTAAACGGGATCCCCATGAATGCACACATGCTCCTTACAAGTGGCCGGGTGTCGGGCGATATTATGGCTAAGGCGATTTCGGCTGGAATTCCCATGGTGGTGTCCCATTCGGCGCCAACAGATATGGCAATACAAATGGCCCAGTGGGCGAATTTGACCTTGGTCGGATTTGTGAGAGGCGAGCGCATGAACCTCTATTTTGAGGGCGAGGCCTTATAAAACAGGTTCTAAAATAAAAGTTGGGGTGGATAATTAATCCACCCCATTACTGTATCAAAAAATAGAAGTGCACTTATAGACAAAACTCTTTAGAATGTTAGTTGTCTAGACAAACATATAGAAAGGAGCAAGTTATAAGTGCACAATTATTCTATCAGCAAGTTGCTCGGTTTGGAAGGGGTTCATGCGAAAAGTGTTACTCATAGCGACACCACTATTAAGATTTATCTTTCATCAAGTAAGAAATCCGTTAGATGTCCTAAGTGTGATTCTATGACTTCAAAGGTTCACGACTATAGGAATCAAACCCTGAAAGATCTTCCAATCAGCGGAAAACACACCCTACTTATTCTTAGAAAACGCCGCTATGCATGTTCCTGTGGCAAAAGATTCTATGAATCATACAGCTTTCTGCCGAAGTATCAAAGAAAATCGAATAGACTTAATGCAATGATCTGTAATCAAATGGCTAAATCTGTTCCAGTAACGACTATCGCAAAGGATTTGGGACTTTCTCCAGCAACCGTTACTAGAATATTTGACCTGGTAAGCTATCCTAAAATCACAAAGATGCCTACAGCCTTATCCATTGATGAGTTTAAAGGAAATGCTGCAACAGGAAAATATCAGTGCATTCTTGTTGATGCTCAGAAAAAGTGTATCTTAGATATACTACCCGATCGAAAGCTTGAACATCTTCAGAGCTACTTCAGATCTATTCCGCTCTTTGAAAGGCAAAAGGTCAAATACTTCATCTGTGATATGTGGAAGCAGTACGCCCAAATCGCACGTGATTTCTTCCCAAATGCAAAGATTATCACTGACAAATATCATTTCATAAGACAAGTCACTTGGGCCATTGAAAATGTCCGTAAACGCGCTCAAAAGACTATGATTCCTTCTGTCAGAAGATACTTCAAACGTAGCAGATCACTTATACTCAGGCGCAACTACAAGCTCTCTAACTCTGAAAAGGAACACCTTGAGAATATGCTACTTTATCATGACGACCTTAGAACTGCTTACTTCTTGAAAGAAAAGTTCTACGAAATTTGTCAGATGAACAAATATGCTTTACAGCGAAATGCTTATGCTAACTGGATTAAATTTGCTGAATCAACGTGTATTCCTGAATTCAAAAGCTGTATCACTGCTTTTAGAAACTGGCACAAAGAGATACTCAACGCTTTTAAATACGGATACACTAATGGACCTACCGAAGGATTTAACAATAAGATCAAAGTTTTAAAACGCGTCTCTTATGGTATCAAGAACTTCGAGCGATTCAGGAATCGCATCTTACATATCTGTAATCACTAACTCAACTTAACCAGTAAACCGATGACACCATTGGCTTATTAATTGACCCTAAAACTAACATGAGCTACTCTGCACTTTATTTTTACTTCTAAAAACAGTAATGGAGCGCGATCTGTTAAGATCGCACCCCAACTATTGACTTTGAACCATAAAACAAAAAGCGTGTCATCCATTCCCCGAAACAATAGGGAAGGTGACACGCTTTATTTTTTAAAGCATTTTCGTCAAATCAGCCTAGGCTTTCAAGTAAGGCTTGAAGCATTCAGGGGTATCGCCTGAGTGGCTGATGCTGATTTCAAACAGGATATTGTACTTGTCGGCAATCAGCTTTATTCGGTTCAGCCAAGCGCAAATTTCCTCTGGTGTCATAATGTAAATATTGAGCACACCGTCAATATAAATGGTTTGGATGTCATAATCATTGCTGACAAGGCCATGCAGAAATCCAATAAATTCATTGGATGACTCAATCGGGAATTCAGAAATGTTGATATAACGGATTTTTCGATGTACTTTCAGTACGGCTTCATTTGATTCGTCGATAAATACGATGTGTCCTTTAGCTGTTTCGACAGCTGAGTTTGCATGTTTGATCATATCTTTTGTCTTACCGCTGCCAGGTTGTCCAAGTAGTAATTTAATCATATGAATGCCTCCTCGTGGGTCAAATATTGATGTGTGCCTACGCATATATTGTACCCTCTTTCATGAGAAATTCCCAAGTATTCACAAAAAAATAATCTTCGCCTTCTGCAAGTTTCTCGAGGACTGAATCATAGCCATTATTTAGGGTAATTACTTTGTATTAAAGCCTTAGAGGGGGGAAGAGTCATGAAATTCAAGCATTTGCGTACAAAATTGATCGCGACCTATATTTCTGTTTTTATGATTGTTATCATGACTTTTGCGGGGATGCTCTACCCCTTGATGAAAAGGACCATAGAAAAGTCAGTGGATGAAACCCTGACAATGCAGATAGAACTTATAAAAACAGGTATTGAGTCAAGCTTCAATGCAGCGATAACAAGCTATTTCAGGGCATCTGCAAATTTGGGAGTCGAGCTGGCAGATGACTACTATAAGAAGGCCCTAGCGCTGGGCACGCCCATGGAGGAAGCAAGGGCAGAGTTCTTTCATGAAATTCAGTCTTTGAAGATTGGTGAAGCCGGATATTTTGCGGTTATAGATACGCAGAATGTTGTGCTGGCCCATCCATTTGACAACATAGTGGGAAGCAACTCAGAAGGTGTTGAGTTCGTAAAGAATTTCAGAAAAGACAAGGAAGTTTATTTTTCCTATCTGTGGCAGAATACAACAGATGCGTCCGAACGCAAGAAAGTCATGTACGCCATATACTATGCGCCTTGGGAAATTTATGTCTTAGCGACAGGGTATGAAGATGACTTCAAGTATCTTGTCAACATTGAAGATTTCGAGGACCAGATTCTGTCCATCAAGTTTGGGGAGACAGGGTATCCCATTGTTTTTGACTTGGAAGGAACCTATGTTGTCCATCCTTCCTTTAAGGGTGTGAATATGATGGACCGTGACGATGCCATGGGAGATATCACCCGCAAGGCTATCGCCCTTCGAAACGGCAAGTCGGACTATTTGTGGAAGAACATTGGCGAGGATACCTATAGAAAGAAAGTTACCGTCTTTTCAGAAATAGAAGGCTTTGACATGATTGTCGCAACAACTGCTTATGAGTCTGAATTCATGCAGCCCCTGAATGATTTGACAAAAATCCTGCTGACAATGCTGGTGGTTTCCTTACTGGTTGTTTTCCTCTTGTCCTTCAAGGTGAGTGATAATATCACAAGACCGATCATAGAGACGAAAGAGCTTATGGATGCGGCAGAGCTGGGGGATTTGTCTGTAAGATCACAAATTGCGTCTACAGATGAGGTGGGCTCCATTGCCGTGCATTTCAATCACTTTATGGAGTCTTTTGAAAGAACCCAAGACCAGCTCATAGAAGAAGAACGCTTTTCAAATGTAGGTCGTATTGTCACCCGCGTTTCCCACCATTTGAACACACCGGTCGGCAATGCCATGATGGCACATTCATTTATGGAAAAGAGCATCACAGACATCAGAGAAAACACAGAAAACAGGCGGTCAATCAATGCCCTCATGCGTTCTGTCACTGAAGTTGAAGAATCGTCAGACTCCATTAAACGCTCCCTTGAAGCGGTATCGAAGATTATCAATTCATTTAACCGCCTCAATACAGGGCTCTACTCAGGTCACAAGCAGGATGTTAATTTGAAGGAGTTTTTAGAGCTGCGCTATTTGGGACGCTGGGAGAAAGGCCTGCCGAGTCATGTCGCCATTAAAATTGACTGCGCAGACCAGATCCATCTTGAAACCTATCCCAATATGCTTGAAGTTGTCCTGGACCATTTGACTGAAAACGCAGTCAGTCACGGCCTGCGTGAAAAAGAGGACGGTATTATTAAAATCACAGCCGGGCAGGCGGGTAGCCGGGTGCGCATTGTTTTTGAGGACAATGGAAAGGGGATTCCGGAGGAGCGTGCCGAGCATGTATTTGAGCCGTTTTTCGATCCGGGTGACAACCTGAACAACCTGGGACTGGGGCTGAATATTGTTTACAATGCAGTAAGGATCAGCATGGAAGGCAGTATTAAATATGAAACACTTCAGCCTTCTGGGGCACGTTTTACAATACTTTTGTAAAAAAAACGGGTGCATGGAGGGTGCTCAGCTGGCTTTACCAGCGCAAAGGCGTCTTTTTAAAGGATTTACTTTTTAAATCGGAGATATTCTGTTATAATTACGCAATAGAAATATTAAATTATCGTAATCTATTGAGTGCTATTATAATTTGTTCAAACAGTGGATTAGGGTATCAAGTTCATAAATTTTGATGAATGACCATCATTTATATTTTCTGATGGTCTTTTTATATGCAGAAGAATGGTTGGAAAGTGACGAGAGGATGTAGGAGATATGGGATTCAAACTTAAATCATATACCGCACCGGACTTTACAGAGGCGCGGTTTGAGGAGGCGCCAAATGCAGTGTGTGCTGAAGTTCTTAAGGACGGCGTAGCACCTGTGAACTTTCATGCAATGAGTATTTTTCCGGAGTACTTCAAAATAGATGGACATTGGTATTTGGCCAAAGAGAGCCGCATGGACTGTGTACCGGTGGTAGAGGGTAGAGAAATCGCCATTCGGGAGTTTCGACACCTTAAGAAGGGGGATGTCGTTGTGACTGGCAGAACCGAAGATGCCAGCGAAGGGATCTTTGTGCACCACGACGGATTTGGCAAGGAGGAAAAAGCCCAGGACCTATTTGCCTTTAGGTCTGGACATTCACGGGAAACTTCCTTTTCAAAGGATTACGACGAGCTTTATGACCTTTTGAAGCATGAGAAGGAACATGGGAAAATCGTGTGGGTCATGGGACCGGCATTCTCCTTTGATCATGACGCGCGCAACGCATTTTCTCAGCTGATTGCAAATGGGTATGTCGATGCCATATTGGCAGGAAATGCACTGGCGACACATGACCTGGAAGGCGCCTATCTCAGAACGGCTCTGGGCCAGGATATCTATACACAGGAGAGCCGTCCAAATGGACATTACAACCACCTTGCGACAATCAATCGGGTCAAGCATCATGGCAGTATAGAGGCCTTCGTTGAAAATGAGAACATAAGCGATGGCATCATGTATCACTGCGTAAAGCACAAGGTGCCTTATGTGCTTGCTGGCTCCATCCGGGATGACGGACCGCTTCCATCGGTATATAGCGATGCCTATGAAGCTCAGGACGCCATGCGTCATGAAGTCAAGGATGCAACGACAGTCATCTGTATGGCGACCATGCTCCATACCATTGCGACCGGGAACATGACGCCATCCTACCGAATGCTCGAGGATGGTAGTGTAAGAGAAATTTATTTCTACTGCGTGGATATATCCGAGTTTACAGTAAATAAGCTGAGTGACCGCGGCAGCTTGTCCGCACATGGTATTGTGACCAATGTCCAGGATTTCATCTGCAACGTCTGCAAGGGTCTGGGCATGCCGCTTGAAAAAGACTTTGTTGAGGTTGAGCATATAAACATTGAAAATGTATAGGTAAAAGAGGTGCCTGGTCCCGTAAGGGGAAGGCGCCTTTTTTAATTGTCTAGGAAATTTCATTTCCTAGACAATTAAAACGTGGGGATTGACAAGGGGTTCCCCTTGTCCGGTTCAAGGAGGGTGCTCAGCTGGCATTGCCAGCGTCGAAGGGAACCATAGGGTTCCCTAGCGAAGCGCTGAAAGCGCCTTTTTTATAGTCTGGGAAATGAAATGCTGTTTTGTAGGTCGCTGTGGGAGAATTACAGGCTAAGCATTTTGTCCGTAACATGATGCACTGGAAATTTGTTATAATTTATCCTGAATTATTCATGAACCTAACAACAAAAGTACTCTACACCGCATAATCACAGCATTTGAGATAAATAACATGTTTCACTTATTAAGTGAAACGAAAACAATAGAAAAAGAGCTCCTTCTTTGTTAAAATCTAAGCGTCCAAGCCCAAAACTAAAACAAAGGAGAACCCCTTTCCATGTCCAGTTTAGATACATTTCGCTTAGAAAGCAACAGTAAATTCAAAATAAATTTTGACGGCGGTGATTTGTCCTCAGATTCAGGACTGCTTCTTATAAAAGAATTTGCCCACAAGATTGGTTTCCATAAGCATACGAATCAGTTTAAAACAGATGAAAATTCCTGCCGAACGCATAAGGATCACCAAAATCTATGTCAACTCGTCTATCAAGTTATTGCAGGATATTTCAACGATGACGATGCAGATGAACTGACAAATGAACCTGTGTTTAGAAGCATACTTGACAAGAAAACGCTCGCTTCCCAGCCAACTCTTTCAAGATTTTGGAACCGAATGAACGAAGCAACAATGCTGCAATATGGTGATATTACTAAATCTATGAGAGACTCTGTTTATCAGATAGAGATGCCTGAACAAGTCCTGCTGGATCTGGATTCAACCTTGCTGAATACTTACGGAAAACAGGAAGGTGAAGGCTTTAACTATCATTACAGCGCTCATGGTTATCATCCATTACTCTGTTATGACGGTCTTACAGGTGATCTGCTTAAGGCAGAACTGCGTGATGGTACAACTTACTCTTCAAATGGCGTTGCCCATTTCATGCAGCCACTGCTTGATGAGTATTCAAAGAACTATCCCAACATCAAACTCTTTTTAAGAGGGGATAGTGGTTTTGCCACTCCGGATTTATTTAAGCAATGTGAAACAAATGGAGTCTCTTATGCAATCCGATTAAAGGCAAACAGTGTGTTATACTCACATGCACGCCATCTTGATGAGCAAATCGCAGAAGTGACTAAAGACAACGCCATAGATTATGTTGTTCGTTACGATGAGTTTGAATACAAAGCCGGCAAATGGGATTATCCAAGGCGCGTCATTGTCAAAGTCGAAAAGCCTTACAATCAGTTGACGAATCAGTACTCATTCATTGTGACCAACATGGCTTTAAGCCCTGAGAACATACTCAAATACTATCGCAACCGGGGCGCGATGGAAAATTTCATCAAAGAAAGCAAAAGTGGATTTGATTTTTCGTCCACTTCAAGCAGAAGTAAGCTTGTCAATGCAAATCGTCTTCAGCTGCATATGTTAGCTTACAATCTGTTCAATTATTTCAAACGCTTGGTTTTGCCCAAGAATATGAGGAAAATGCAGATCGATACCATTCGTTTGAAGTTGATCAAGGTTGCTTCTAAAATTGTAAAAGCAGCAAGATACCTTACTTTCAAACTTTGTAGTAGTTGCCCTTATAAAACTGAATTTTATACAGTTCTTAAAAACATAAGGCAACTTCCGAAGTTGGAATAGATACAATCTTTGATCTTTGGCAACTCAAAATCATTACGTGGACATTTACGGGAGCAGTCTGCCTATTTTCAGCTCCAAATCACATTATCATTAAGACAATATCCTAAAAATGACATCGCGTGATGATTCTTGAGTTAGGAATAACGTCATGAATAATTCAGGTTTATTAAGACATAATTGAGCGTAATACAATGGATAAAACAGTGGGGGAAAAATGGCACATTTGACTGGACGAACAGGCTATAAGAATCTGATAGACCGCTACAATAAATTTCCGCAGGGGGCACCAGAGTCGGAGTCCTTATATGAAATCTTAAAGGTGATGTTTACCCATGAGGAGGCGTCGCTGGTATCCCTTCTGCCCATTAAGCCTTTTGGTGTTAAGGATGCTGCACGCATATGGAAGAAATCTGAGGACGAGGCCTATGTAATTCTGAACAACTTGGCAGAAAAGGCCCTCCTACTCGACATGAATGACAAGACAGAGCAGAAATATGTCGTGCCGCCACCTATGATTGGATTTTTCGAGTTTGCCCTCATGCGCACTGGAGGACATTTTGATCAGAAGCTTCTGAGTGCGCTCTTTCATCAGTATTTGGAAACAGAAGAAGACTTTATGCGCAAGCTGCTGTCGCTGAAAACGCCGATTGGCAGAGTTCTCGTCAATGAAAAATCGGTACAGGAAGCAGACATGGCATATGTTCTCGACTACGAAAAGGCGACACGTATTATTGAAAAGGCTGAGAGTGTTGGCGTAAGCCGCTGCTACTGCAGACATAAGGCAGAGCATTTGGGTGAGCACTGCGATGCGCCTCAGGAGGTCTGTCTTTCCATCAACAACCTGTCGCATTCCCTGTCAAAGCATGGCTACGCCAGACTGATTTCAAAGGAAGAGGCCATTGAAATACTTGAGCTGGCTTATGCACATAATCTGATACAGTTCGCTGAGAATGTGCAGGACGATGTGGGATTCATCTGTAACTGCTGTGCGTGCTGCTGCCTTGCGTTAAAGGGTGCAAAAAAGATGGGGGTTCCACAGGCCATCAGCTCTTCAAACTTCATTGCAGTTAAAAACGACACGTGTGTGAACTGCAGGAAATGTGTTCCGGTTTGCCCGGTAGGCTGTTTTTCTGTGGAAGAGAAAAATGGAAAGGCACATGTGACATTCGACGCAACCCTTTGTCTAGGGTGTGGTGTATGCGAACGTGTTTGCAAGCCCAGTGCAGTTCAGATGGAAAAGCGGGAAAAAAGAATTTTCACACCGGTCAATACAGTCCATAAGCTGGTCCTTGAGGCCATTGAAACCGATACACTGCACAATCTGATTTTTGACAATCAGGCAATGGCAAGTCATCGGTTCATGGCGGCGTTTACGGGTGCCTTTTTGAAGCTGCCGCCGGTAAAGCAAATGCTGGTAAGTGAGAAGTTTCAGTCCAAGTATCTGCTGCGACTGATTGAGAAAGCGAATGTATAGATGAAAAATCAAGGAAATGTTAGATGATTTTTTTGAATAATCAAAATAAAATTTGTAAAACTATACATATGTATTGCATACTATTATATATCACATTGCGTTTAATCAAGATGTGAAGACAAGCCATTTTACTTGAAGCGATTCATATAGATGTGTTTAGATAACAATGAAATTACCAGGAAATTAAGGACGGGACTATGGAAAATAGATATGCTTGGAAGATAATATTCATATTTATGCTCATATTTGCAGCTGGTGGGTTTCATACTGGAAGTGGATTTGCAACGACACTGTTTACAGAAGAGGAGTCTGCATTCATATCAGGCAACCGTGACAAGGTATACACGGTTGCGATTGAAGGCAGCGAAAATGTAACGACATTTTTAAATGAAGAAAACAAAGGACTTGTTTACCAGGTTGTGGATATGATTGAAGCGCAAACTGGTTTGAACTTCAGGATTGTATCTCAACCGACTGTTGCCGAGTTTGTCAATTCAATTGAGACACAAAGCTATGATGTCTACATTGGTCCAAACTATACGGAAGAACGGGACGAACATCTTCATTTTACACCTGTTCTTTTCAATGAATCCTACTATTTTTATGCCAATAGCGCCTATGACTATATTCCCGACCTCTATCATATAGAAGGGATGCATATTGGTGTATTAGCAGGGGATTATATTGTAAATAGACTGACTGCTGATTATCAGGTGCCAGAAGAATCCATTGTATTTTTTAAGAATCGCATAGAACTGCAAGAAGCACTAAATGAAGGATTAATCGAGATGGCAGTTAGTGCAATTGAACTGGGATATTACACAGACGATATCGTTTTAATCTCCAGGTTAAACACCTATAACACAGCACTGGCAAGAGTTAGTGTAAATCGAAATAAACCCATGCTGGCAGAAATTATCGATAAGGTGATAACAAATGTTTTAAACACGAAAGATCTTGAGGAGATACGTAAGCAGACACAGATCAATTATGTAAAAAACTTGTATGTTCAAAGCTTGAGTGAAGAAGAACAAATGTATATAAACACTTGCGATGCAATTTATTTTACGGGTCACTATGATCCGAAAATTATTGGGAGTGTGATTGATGCCTTATCGACTACAATTGGCATTCCAATTGTTAAGGAAGCCCTAGAATCAGACGAAAACAATTTTCTTGTACTTGGTGTGGATACAGATGATTCTGAGGTGAAAAGCACACTTAGGCGGGCGGGTCCAATCATGGATGTTGAGGCCCATGTGATTGGGACAAATACATCCAATTTGATTTCGAGTGTGCATTCGCTCGAAGGGAAGACAATTGGAATAGATGCACAATCAGTTTTATTGGATTCTTTAGGTGCGTATAAGAACATTGTCTCTGTTAAAAAATACAGGGATTTGAAAATGATGTTTGAAGACCTCTCATCAGGCAAGATTGATTATGTAATAGATACGGAAATAAAGTGTATCGTATTTTTGCGAGACTATAAGAAGTACAATCCCATGCTTGTAAGTGAAGGTGTTTACAAGGCGCCGGTATATTTATATGTTCCAAAGGAAAACATTAATTTGATAAATTGTGTTGATAAGCTCAAATTTACAAATGAAAATTATAACGCAGAATATATACGAGTGAAGGACAAACTTCTTCAGACTATACAGACAGAGGAGATTAACAGCGTCAAACGAAAAACAATCATGCTTATGCTGCTTATCATCGTATTTGTTCTGATGCTGTTTTTATACGGTTATTTCCACGGACAGCAAATCAAGCGCGAGCGTGATTTACTCTACAAGCAGTCTCACGATGAAGAAACAGGTCTGTATACTAAAAATTGGTTTTTGTCCAATTTTGAAGAACTTTTCTATTTTAATCAGAGACTGGCAATTGTATCCATTGACTTGAAAGAAGTGCATTTGGCATATAGCTCCGATAACTATAGACTGCACAGTACGTTTATCAGCAGAATTGCTGCATATATTAAACAGCTACCACAATATGATCGGGAAATCGTCGCTGCACGTGGTTCTCAAAAAACACTGCTTCTATCATTTGCACAGTTTTGCGAGCGAGATCAAGTAATCAATTTTATAGAGGATCTGATGGGAAAAATTGAAGCATGGTCAGAGAATCGAGATTTTGCGAAAGAGGGTGTTCATGCAGGCCTTGTATTTGTAGAGGATATAATGCATATGGATTCGGTTGAAGGAGTGGTTCAAACAGCTATATCAACCGCTGAGTATGCTGGAAGTGCATTGCAGACTAATATGATTGTCTATACGGCAGAGCTCCAGGAAATCCTGGATGAGACATCCTATATTAACGCGTCGATTCTTGAAAACAATTGGCGGAGTAAGATAAAAGTGGCCTATCAACCGATTGTCAGCCGAAACAAGTCCACGATAAAAGGATTTGAAGCCTTGGTTCGCTGGATAGAGGAGGATGGGAGAATATTCGGTCCTGATAAGTTTGTTGCAGCATTTGAAGCCATGTATCGGATTGAAGATATGACGAAGCAAGTTATTGAACTCACTTTGAACAAGTTGAATCACTTTGTCCAGGAGTATGGAGAAGATATTTATATTTCAGTGAATCTTTCGCCTAAAGACAAATTTGAAAAATCAACTATTGATTGGCTAGTGCAAGAGTTGAAGTCCAGGGGTCACAATCCAAAAAATATTCGGATTGAAATTACGGAATCTGCAATCATAGAAAATCGGCAAATGCTTATAGAGTTTGTAGATTATGCGAAGTACAATGGCATACACATTGCTTTGGATGATTTTGGGACGGGGTATTCGTCTTTATCTTATTTGGGTGAAATGAATTTTTCCATAGTTAAGATCGATCGCAGTTTCGTTATTAAAATGCTGCATGATAAGAAGGCTGAAGCGGTTATATATGCAATTTTTGAACTATCTAGAAAGCTGGGTTTCTCTGTAATCGCAGAAGGTGTGGAAGAACTGGAACAAGTTGAATATTTAGCTGTGAATTTCGATGTGGATTTTCAAGGGTATTATTTTGGAAAGCCAGAGTTGAAATACGAAGATGAATTGGGTTGATTATAAGGGGATGATAGTGTGAGTACCATGGTGCGTATCGATTATGTTGAGAATGTGGATTCACGAAATACAGAGGCAAAAAAAGCAGATACCGCTCTTTTAAGTAGGGTTGAACTTGAAAATGTCTACAGGTTCCACAAGAGCTTTCCCGAATATGAAGAGACTCCACTGCATGAACTCGGTGAACTGGCTCGACATATGGGGGTTGGGAACATACTGGTCAAAGACGAGTCCTACCGGTTCGGACTCAATGCGTTCAAGGTGCTTGGCGGGTCCTATGCCATTGCGCAGTATATCGCACAGGTCTTAGATCTGAGCAACGATGAAATGACGTTTGATATGTTGAAATCAGAGGAAGTCAGAGCGCGCCTGGGAGACGTTACATTTGTGACCGCAACAGATGGAAACCATGGCCGGGGTGTGGCCTGGGCGGCAAGTCAGCTTGGACAGAAGTCCGTGGTCTTCATGCCAAAGGGGTCTTCGCAAATCAGACTTGAAAACATAAAGAAAGAGGGCGCCCAAGCTTCTATTCTCGATGTGAATTATGATGACGCAGTGCGGTTCGCAACACAATATGCTGATGACAACAAGGGTATTTTCGTACAAGATACAGCTTGGGACGGCTATGAAGAAATCCCAACATGGATTATGCAGGGCTATACAACCCTTGCGCAGGAAGCCCTGGAGCAAATGCAAGCCAAGGCCATTCACAAGCCAACACATATTTTTCTGCAGGCGGGTGTGGGCTCATTCGCAAGCAGCGTTCTAGGCTACTTTGCAGATATCTTTAAAGAAGACCGCCCGGTTTGCGCCATTCTTGAACCGGATCAGGCGGCATGCATCTACGAATCAGCGCGCCTTGGTGATGGCCAACCCCATGCTGTAAAAGGCGATTTGAACACGATTATGGCTGGACTTGCATGTGGTGAACCGAGCACGATATCATGGTGGATTCTACGGGACTATGCTGACCTGTATGCATCCTGTTCAGATGCGGTGGCAGAGCTGGGGATGCGTGTTTTAGGAAACCCGCTGCGCGGTGATTCACAGATTATTTCCGGGGAGTCCGGCGCTGTCGGCATGGGCTTCTTAAAGGCTGTAATGGAAGATGCGCGGTATGAAAGCATCAAAGAAAAGCTAAATCTGAATGCGGATTCTGTTATTCTTATAATCAGTACAGAAGGAGATACCGATGCGGACCATTACCGTAAGGTTGTCTGGTAAGCAGCTTAGGTAAAGAGGTTTTTGTTTCAGTAAAGACAGATCAATTTGAAAGAAAATCCTTTTGAGGAGGATGGACATGACGTATAAGAAAGTGTGGGCTGTATATTTCAGTCCCTGTGGAAGTACGCGGTGCATTGCCGAAAGCATTGCGAAGTCTCTAGGTGACCGCTTGTGTCTGCCCTTTGAGGGCCTTGATTGGACCCTGCCCGTAAAGAGAGAAACTACATATGCATTTGAGAAATCAGATATCGTGATTTGGGGTGCGCCTGTCTACGCAGGACGTCTTCCCAATAAACTCCTGCCCTTTTTACATGATGGGTTTAATGGAAATGGAGCACTTGCCGTTCCGATTACAGTATTCGGAAACAGGCACTTTGACGATGCCCTCTTTGAGTTTGATACCCTTTTAAGGGGCAATGGATTCACGGTTGTCGCAGGTGCTGCCCTTGCCGCAAAGCATGTCTTTTCTAGTGTGATTGCACCTGAGCGTCCGGATGCACTGGACATGGAAGCCGTCGAAGGCTTCGCAGAGCGCCTTGCTGAAAAAGCCAGTAACGGGACACTGGCTCTCAACCAGCCTGTTTTTCCAAAAACAAATGACCCCATACGCTACTACATACCAAAGGGGACTGACGGGGAACCGACCCACTTTCTAAAAGCAAAGCCCCTTACAGATGCAGATAAATGCAGTCAGTGTGGTCTATGTGCCAGTCTATGCCCTATGGGGAGCATTGACAGAGACAGTCCCGCGCAGGTTACTGGAATTTGCATCAAGTGCCATGCCTGTGTGAACGGATGCAAGGTCCAGGCTAAGATGTTTACCGATCCGGCCTTTCTGTTCCATAAGCAAATGCTTGAGCAGCATTACAGAGAGAGAAAGCAGTCGTGCTTCTTCATATAAAAAATACCTGCTCTGAATAGTATAAAATAAGAAGCCGATGAATCACGTGCTAGCAGCACGTGATTCATCGGCTTCTCTACTTTAATTTTATCATATTTTGAAACAGGATTGCAGACTGTTCATTTTGACGATTTTCCAGGTCTACTCTCCAATGGAATACTGGTTTTTTCCATGACTTTTTGCAAGGTACATTCTTTCATCACATTTGCTGAGCAGCGATTCAACAGTGTGGCCATCATCTGGGTAGAAACTGATGCCGATGCTGACACTGATGTGTACGGATTCACCTGAAATATGAATGGGCTCAACAATATGATTGAGCAGTCGCTGGGCTATTTCGCGTGCGTCCTCCACCTTGGTGTTGTGAAGCCATACAACAAACTCATCACCGCCAAATCGGCTGGCGATGTCAGAATAGCGAAGTGAACGAATAATGCGTTCTGCGCTAGTAATAATGACTTCGTCTCCTGAATCGTGTCCATAGGTATCGTTGATATTTTTGAAGTTGTCAATATCGATAAACATCATGCCATGATGACCAAATGTGGAGTTCTGCTCTAAAATATCCGCAACAAGGGTGTTGAAATGGTCTTTTTTATAAAGGTGGGTCATGTCGTCCCGAGTTGCAATATAGCTAAGTTGCTTATTTTGCTCCATAATATGTGCATAGTTTTCTGCAATGACCAAGGATTGGAAAATTAGGAATACAAAAATCCCAATGGAAATGACATTGGTGCCTGCAGGAAGAATAACATCTAAAACAACCGAGCCGATTATAAATGCAATTCCAACAAATGAGAATATGCTTCCCTGAACATTTCTTCGAATGGCGCGAATCAGGAGGGTCGTAATATAGATAAAGTAAATCATGGATACAGTTAGAAAGAAGTAGTCCAATGGTTCAAGCTTATGCATAGGCAAAATGAATACACTGGCAGCAAAGAGGGGGACAAGCGACAGATAGACAAGAACAATCCAGAGTTTGTGCTCATTTTTAAAGAGGCTATACATGAAGAGGACAAAGGTTGCAAGCATAGCAGCGCCAGTTATGAATTGCCATTTTAAAAGCAGGTCCCAGTTGGGGCTCGGTATCCATGTATTAATAATTCTGTCTCCAATGAGGGGTATGCGTGCGGCTACGATAAAGTTAAAGAATGCAAAATAGAGTCCTGACCGTTCGTTGGGGTTCAGTACAAAAAGACTGAAGTTATACAGTCCAATCATGAGAATGCCACCGAATAAAATCATTTGATTGCCAACATTGCGTCTGAGTTCTTGTTGGATATTTGAAAGGGTACCCAGTTTCATTTCACGTATGAAGCCGCCTGGATACATATGAAAATTTGAGATCTGCAGCACGATATCAGCGGACGTATCAGAAGCTGTAAACCCTGCAATTTGAGGTTGCCAGTGGATGAATTCAGAAGCTTCATCTTGACCCACTGTTCCATTTTCTGCAATAAGCTGGTGATCTACATATAAAGCATAGGCAGAGGGCTGATCATAAATATAGAGGCCATAAGAGGTACCGGGAATCAGTCCGGAAACATGGAGTGTATAGGTTCCGTATCCCATATGATTCCAAGTGTGTGGAAGGGTCACATACTCAGCGTTGTGAAAATCTTTATCAGATCCTGACAGGAACACTTCATCATGAAATGCCCATTCACCAATCAAGGGGATGTTGTAGTTGAAATCACTGGCCGAAAGCGCCAAGTTCCCTTGTTCGGCGGCAAAGACTTTGGAATAGTCTTCGTTTCCACTCAGGAGAAAGAGGAAAAGGAACAGCGCAACAATAACGAAAACCATAGCTATGAATATGATCCCATTGATTTTTACCTTCCAAGTCATAGTGACGCCCTTTCTGTTTGCAGGAGTATAAGTTGCCCAATCTAAATTCTTTATATTTAGATTGGTTTACTTGTACACTTAAGTGTGTTTTGAATCACGAAGTGTTCAAAACAAATAAACCACTCGCTATGCGAGTGGAGGGAATTAGCTTTAGCTTCAAGCAAAAAGAACCTCCGATTTAGTATACTAGTGTAGGTTTGCCGACCGCACTAACTAAAAAGGAGGAACGTCCCGTATGGACAATCAGAGTTTAACACACACAAGATGGAACTGCAAATATCACATAGTGTTCGCCCCGAAGTATAGAAGACAAGTGATTTATGGAAAATTGAAGACTGATGTTGGAAAAATATTAAGAGATTTATGTGATAGAAAAGGCATAGAAATAGTTGAAGCTGAATTATGCCCAGATCATGTGCATATGCTGATAAGAATTCCGCCCAAATACAGCGTATCTCAAATAATGGGTTATCTAAAAGGAAAAAGTAGCTTAATGATATTTGATAGGCATGCCAACCTGAAATACAAGTATGGAAACAGGCATTTCTGGTGTCGAGGGTATTATGTCGATACGGTAGGAAAGAATGCGAAAAAGATTCAGGAATACATTAGAAATCAGATAGAGGAAGACAAGATATCTGATCAGATCAGTCTGAAAGAGTACATCGACCCGTTTACGGGTAAGCAGGAGATCAAAAACAAAAAATAAACCGCTTTAGCGGTAGTTGAGAAAGTTAGTGCGCAAGGCGGACTATTCATGCACTTCCGAGTGCAGCAGGTACCAGCCCCTTATAGGGGCAGAACAAACCGCCGGCTAAGCCGGCGGTCATGATTTATTGATGCCCTAATTTTATGGTACTTATGCACCAATGCCTTATTTACGCACTCCTGAAAGAAAGTCGTGAATAAAGTCAATCAGGTCCATATTTCTTCTTGTATCTGCATTTGCCTCGTTTTGAACGATGCAAATGTCGTATAAGACGTCGTGAGCGAGTGGTATGGCGCGGATGCCTGGTGTGCTGAAGTGTTCGCAGACATCCCGTGTGGCGAAGGTCACGCCGAAGTCATTCTTGACTAAGTTCATAATCATGTCCATATTGTAGTAATTGATGTAGGTGTGTACATCGAGCTTCACCCCAGCTTCTTGCAGGAGTGCTTCGGTCATTTTGTAGGGGTATTCATCCTTTGTGCTGGTAATGAGTTTGTTTCCAATCAGCTCCGCAATATCGACAGAAGATTTTTGTGCGAGGGGATTGGAAGCGCTGACTAGGACATGGAGCTTTTCCTGGAACAGGAGATCGTAGCTCAGCTTTTGATGTCTTTGATGTAGAGGGGTGTACTTGATAATCGCTAAATCCAATTGATGTGCTAACAGCATTTTTTCCAGATCATCAATACTTTCAACCTTCAGAATATAATTGTCTGCGCTGTGACTGGCAAGAAAGTTCATGATTGCATTGTTGATGGGCGTTGTGTGCGAAAGCTTGTAGAGCCCTATGAAATGTGTTTGAGCACCGCCCTTGTAATGCTGTGCCTTCGATAGGAATGCATTATATTCTTTGAGAACATTTGCAGAGTCGGCAATGAACTGCTGACCCGCTTGCGTCAGCGTAACACCGCGTCTTGAACGGTTGAAGAGCTGTATGCCCAAGCGGTGTTCGATTGACTGAATGCTTTGCGTCAGGCTGGGCTGCGTTATGTGCAGCGCCTTAGCCGCATGTGTTAGGTTCTTTAGCTCGGCAACCTTATTAACATATATAATCTCACGTATTTCCATGATGTCACCTCTTTCTAGTATTAATTTACCATAGGTTCCACTTATGATAAACATGGGAAAGGTTGATTTTATCATGACAGAAGAAGGGCATATAATAGAGCATATGAAGACGATGGTCTGAGGGAGGGAACTGATATGGATAATATCACTTATAAAGCATTAGAAAGCGGGAATATTCAATTTTTGAAAACCCTATGCAATGGACTGATGAAATTTCAGGCAGAGGGTGCAGTCATACGTCCGGATGTCATGGCGAGTATGAATTTCGAGAATCGCTTGGTACCTGACTTTGAAAATGCCAAGTGCAAGCATATTGTAGTAGCATATGACGAAAATCACCCTGTAGGATTTGCCTTTGCAACGGTGACGACTGTCGACGCACCTGCGGTGACTGAAAAGCCGGCGTGGGCTGAAGAAATTGACGGAGTTGGCTTTTATCCGCCTGACTATGCGGTACCGAAGACTGTTGGGACCTTCAAGCTTCTCTATGTAGATTCAGCTTACAGAGGTCTCCATATTGGTGCTGAACTATCAGACAGAATCATGGCTTGGCTGAAATGTCATGAGACGGTTGAAGACCTTTGGGTTTTTGTTGCAAATGGAAATGAAGCTGTTGGCAAGTTCTATGAAAGATATGGATTCAGGCATAGTCATGCCGTTTTCGGTGGATTTGTCCAGGCATATTGTCAGACTTTAAAGTCAGATAATACCCGATGAGATGCAGGCAGGAAAAGAGAAAAAAGCAGTTGAGTGTCATGTGCACTCCAACTGCTTTTTTGCTTAAGACTCAGCGGCTGTGGCCATTCCGCCGCCCCTAGATTTTGAGATATACATGGCATCGTCTGCCTTACGCAGGATTTCACTGGGGGACTTAGTCCTTTCGCTAATGGTGGAAATACCTATACTGATGGAAGGCTTCCAAAATTCAAGTGGCGGACTGTTTTTTTCTGAAGAAAAACGATTGAGCTTCTCCCCGATTGCCAATGCGCCCTTTGCGTCTGTGTGTGAGCAAATAATGACGAATTCATCTCCGCCAAGGCGACATACGAAATCCGTCTTTCGCGTGTTGCTGGTCAGATGCTGTGCAATCCACATCAGAACCTTATCGCCATTTTCATGACCATAGGTGTCATTTACCGATTTGAACTTATCGACATCGACGAAAAGGAGGGAAAAAGGCACCTTGTATCTTTCCCAGTCGTTGAAGAGTCTTTGGATTTCTTCCATCACAAAGCGTCTGTTTGGAAGCCCTGTCAGAACATCATGCAGTAGCATTTGACTGAGTTTTTCGTTGGCATCAGACAGCTCGGCCATGCGTTGTTTTACCTTGTTTTCAAGATCGATATTTTTACGTTCTATTTCTCGGTTTTTCTTTGAAACCAATAGATAGAGGACCTTTAGGGCTTTAAGAAGCGGTTCGGTAGACTGCTCAGTAACCTGTTCCTCTTTTTCAAAGGCCTGTGAAGGTGAGAGCCCCTCATTTGAGATATAGCTGATTTGGCGGACCAGGCTCTTATCGGTGTTGAGAATGTGATAGGCAAGCCAGCGGATCAGATATTCAACCACTTCATTGAGATTTTCAGGGGATTGAAGCTTAATTGGGTCAGCAAAGAGGCCCGTGACCACCCTGACAAAATCATTGTGGGACTGATTGTGGTTTTTTGCATGCCGAGGGTCGATTGCATAAGCTTCCATGAGGGATTTTTCAGTTGAAAAGTGCTCAGAGACATATTGGGTCAATTGTTTATGCGTTGCTTCAATAGCCTCTATTTCAATAGTCTTGCTGTTAATACTGAACTCGAGAAGTTTGTTGACCATATCAACCAAGGCAAAATGCTGCGAATCGACTTTTTTATTTCCTGTGTTGAAATCGTCATCCCATTTGAAAAAACTGCTGGACATGGTGTGGCCTCCTATATGTAATATGAGCCTATGATGGCTTTTAGGCTCTGAAGTTCTTTGGAATTTAATGTGAACACCTCATTCATACCCAAAATACACTGAAATAGAGAAGTATTTTAGGGGTGCGGTTTAAAAGAGGAAAATCCTTATCTGTGTCAGCAGACAAATTGTAAAATAGAATAAATCTGAATGAACATACCATCCTATTGACACCAATATATAGTGTGGTGTAAAATAGAGCGTACAATATATAGTGTTTATAGGTCTTGCTAAGAGATAATAGGGAAGGAAGTGAAAGTCTTCCACAGCCCCCGCTACTGTAAGTGTGACGAACGCTGCATACCACTGTCGAAAGATGGGAAGGGCAGCAAGTAGGATGATCACAAGTCAGGAGACCTGCCTGTAAACTTGAAGTCAGTCTTCGGTGGGAAGAATGAAAAGGGATTTATGTCCGAAATACACTACACCGCTGTAGTGTTTTTATTTTGCCCACATGTTAATTTGGAAGGAGAAAACCATGATTCAGAAGGTAATAAAGAGAGAAGGGCAAATTGAAAGTTATGAAGCCGCTAAGATTTCAGAGGCTATAAATAAGGCATTCATTGAAACTGGCGTCACGCTGGAACAAGATATAGATGTTTTAGTCGATCTGACTGCTGGAAGACTTATGAAAGAAACGGTGCATATTGAAGAAATTCAGGATGCTGTTGAGCTGACTCTTATGGACAAGGGCTACTATGAGGTTGCAAAGGCATATATCTTATATCGGGAAGAGCATGCAAAAAGGCGTCTTGGAATTGACCACTACATCAACAAGATTGATGAGTATATGGAAAAGACGGACTGGCGTGTCAATGAAAATTCAAATGCGCATTACAGCTATGGTGCTCTAAACCGTTACATATCAGAGATGCAGTCAAGGGATTACTGGCTTCACCGGGTCTATCCTACGAAGATATCCAATCCTTACAAGAATGGTGATTTTCACATTCATGATCTTGGTGCACTCACGGTTTACTGCTGTGGTTATTCCCTGCTCGATATAATCATGAAGGGCGTTAAAGGCATCAGTAATATTCCGAGCTCTAAGCCAGCAAAGCATTTCAGCAGTTTTTTGGCACAAGTGGCAAATCTGACAACGATTTTTCAAAATGAAATTGCTGGTGCAGTGGCATTCAGTTCCTTTGATACGCTAACGGCGCCATTCGTAAAAGAAGATAAACTTACATACAAAGAAGTCAAGCAAATCATGCAGGGTTTTATTTTCCAAATCAACTCTAACAGCAGAGGGGGTGCGGAGCCGGCCTTTTCAAACCTGACATTCGATCTGATGGTACCATCTGACATGAAAAACAAACCTGCAGTTGTTGCGGGTAAGGTGCTGGAGTACAATTATTCAGAATGCCAGCAGGAAATGGATATGATCAACAAGGCTTTTTATGAAGTCATGCTGGAAGGCGATTCAAACGGTGCAGTACACAGTTATCCAATACCTACATATAACATCCATAAGGCCTTTGACTGGAATCGTGAAAATGATGCCCTGCTATGGGAGATGACAGGCAAGTATGGCATACCTTACTTTGCCAATTTCATCAACTCGGATATGAATCCGGAAGATGCGAGAAGCATGTGCTGCAGACTCCGTCTCGACAAGCGCGAGCTTGTCAAACGCAACGGCGGACTTTTTGGATCGGGCGAGAAGACAGGATCGATTGGTGTTGTGACACTGAATTTGCCGCGTTATGCCTATGAAGCGGCAAGCAAGGAAGCTTTCTTTGAAATCCTTGACCGCAATATGGTGCTCGCAAAAGAGTCACTGGTCATTAAGCGCAAATTCCTCCAGAATCAACTAGACCGTGGCTTGCTGCCGGCTTTTATGGAATATGTCGGAACACTGGATAATCATTTCAGCACAATCGGATATTTGGGGGCAAATGAGATGTGTATGAACCTCCTTGGCAAAGATATCCTGTCGTCTCAAGGCTATGATTTCACATATGAAGTCATTGAATATATGCGGTCGCGTATGCAGGACTTCCAGGAAGAAACCGGCGACTTATTCAATTTGGAGGCAACGCCAGCAGAAAGTACAGCCTATAAGCTGGCAAGTCGGGACAAAATGATCTATAAGGATATTTATACCCTGGGTGAAGCGGTGCCTTATTATACCAACAGCTGCCATATACCTGTTAAAAAGGTTACCGATATCAAATCCCTCTATACACACCAGCATAAGCTCCAGGCTCTGCACACAGGGGGTACGGTCATTCACAACTATTTGGAAACTTCAATTTCGGGCGAAAAGGCTAAAGCCATTGTGAAGTATGTGACTGAAAACTTTGAAGCGCCTTATACATCCCTATCTCCCGTGTATAGCATTTGCAGCACACACGGATTTGTTCATGGCAGTCATGACACTTGTCCGCACTGCGGAGAACCAGCTGAGAAGTATCAGCGTGTCACAGGATACATTCGACCAGTCAGCCGATTCAATGATGGAAAACGGGAAGAATTCAAGGACCGCAACCAGCTGAATCCTTACGAAGAAAAGGTAAACTGATATGTTTAAAACATATGCATGTGGCACAAGGACAATCACTTATAAAGGGATTGTCCACAATATCATGAATGATGCGCCGTTCATTGGGTCGCTCATTATCGCCCAAAACTGCAGTATGCCCTGTAAAGACTGTATCAACGAGCATTTGAAGTCTCAAGACCATATGCTTGAGGCGTCGGTGCTTGAGATTATAAGCACAGTCAAATCTGCTGGCCTGGACGAAGGGATTATTCTCTCAGGGCTTGAATGGACAGAACAGCCGGACGATCTGGTTGCCATGGTGGCGTGTGCACTTGAAAACAATCTAAAGGTTATGGTCTATACGCATCATTTAGAAGATACTTTTTTCAGCATTGTCCCTGAGCTTCGGGGCAAACCCATTTATGTCAAGTTTGGTCTTTTCGACGAGAACCTGCGCAGTGAGACACACTTCTCGCATACGGTGAAATTGGCGACGACCAACCAGTATATCAAATGGCTGCAGGCATAAAACTTAAAGCCGCACTCCGAGCATTCAAAAGTTTTTTAAATATCTGCATAAAAATCAAGCCCCTGCAATCGAACAGCCTTCGATTGCAGGGGTTTATTTTGTCTGGTATCCATTTTATGAATTTGTGAATGCGCTTATTCAAATGCAAAGCCGACATATTTCTTTATGAGCTTTCCAGAACCAAGGGCAACAATCAGGAATGAAGCGTTAAGGGCAATCCATATGCCTGTGAGTCCCCAGACCCGTGAAAGGAGTAGGGCAATCGGTACATAAAGGACAAAGAGTCGAACCATGGCGATCACAGCGGAGTGCATGGGCTTATTCAGCACGTTGAGAGCACTGGTGTGAATGAGGAAGATTCCCTGCAGTCCGTAACCGATTGGGATGATATAAAGATATGTTTTTACTGTTTCAATAACGAGGGCATTGTCTGTAAAGAGGCTTGCAACCATGCCGCCGGCAAAGAAGAATATCACAAGTGTCAGAACCCCGTATGCCAATGAGAAAAACTCTGATTTCTTTATGATTTCATTGACGCGGTCATGCTTTTTCGCACCCAGGTTCTGGCCGAGAATGGGAACGAAGATGGAGGCAAGGGCGTTGATGACAAGCATTGCAAACATTTCAATTCGTGTTGCGATGCCAAACCCGGCAGTCGCTTCAGTTCCAAAGGTTGCTACGAGAGAGGTGATAATGCCCACAGCCAGGGGCGTCATGATTCTTGTAAGTGCATTAGGCAGGCCAATGAAAAGCAGGTCCTTGATCGAGGCCATGATATCACCTAGGTGTGCATTTTTCAGAGAGACAATCTTTTGTCGGTAAACGAGAACGTATAGGGAAACGATCATTGTAATCATTCTGGAAATGACCGTCGCCAGAGCGGCGCCTTTGATTCCCATTGCAGGGAATGGGCCGAAGCCGAAAATCAGCATGGGATCGAAAATCATATTGACGACAGCCGCTACGGTCATGATGACAGCGGGTGTCTTGGTATCACCAAGCGCTCGAATACCAGCATTGCCAATCATTGGAATGATCAGAAACATGACACCGGCGTACCAGATCTTCATATAGTCCACAATATAAGGGAGGGTCTGTGCATCAGCACCCAGGAGTGTAAAGAGGGGTTCTATGGTAAGCATGCCCGCAATGACGAATACGAGTACGAGTAAGAGTCCCAGTGTCAGGCTGTCTGTCGTATAGCGTACGACCTTGTCGTGGTTGTTCTCACCCACTGCTCTGGAAATGAGTGAAGCCGCACCAATGCCAACACCTTGGGCGAGGGCGCCTATAACCATGACAACAGGGAAAGTCAGGGTCATGGCAGCCATGGGAATCAACCCCAGCTTGCTGACAAAGTAGGTGTCGACCATATTGAAAGCGACCAGTCCCAGCATACCGAAAATCATGGGGAAAGTCATGCGCAGGAGCAGCGGTGTTACGGGCGCGTTTGTAATATCAGATGTTTTTGAGTTCATATAGGTTCCTTTCTATTTCCTAAAGTAAGCGCTTGGTTGCCCGGTCTATTTAAGCCGGTCCACTTCTTTTATTGCGTTTTCAAGCATCTTATCCAGCAGCTCTTTGGACTGATCAATTTCAGACGCAGTCATTTCTGTACTGAGGGTCGAGGTGAGTGTTTGAAGAATGGCTCTCAGCGTAGGTATGAAAGCCTCACCTTTATCCGATAGGAAAATCTTGTAGTTGCGACGGTCCGCCTCATCCTTCTGGCGTTCAATGTAGCCGAGCGCTTCCAATTTGCTGAGGGCTTTTGCCGTTGTGGCTTTGTCGTTCATCATTTGGGCGGTCAGTTCTTTCTGATTGATTCCGGGGGACTTTGCAATGGCAATAAGAAAGAGATATTGACCACTGCCAAGACCATATTCCTTTAACTGATGGTTGATAATTATTTGAGTATATCGATAGAGGACGCTGATATATTTTCCAAAACTAATGTCGTTCATGGGAACCTCCTTAAATAAGAAAAAGCAAATAGGATGCTATTGCAACTATATGATATCACAGATAGAACGCTATTGCAACTAATTTCAAAAAGACGGTTTTGCGGGTGTGACCCAGATCCTATACAATTGCCTGTGAAAATATAAAATGTCTCATAATTATAAGAATAAGGTGTGAACTTATATTCTGATTGATTTCTGTCAGACGTATAATAGGCATGTAAACAAGGATATCGGGAAATATGGTGCAAATGTTTCCAATGAAGTTCATTCAAATGTTAGATCAATATTATAAGAATAGGGTGGAGGTAAAACTATGAAGAAGTACTTGATTCTGACTTGGGTGCTCCTGTTGATGGCGAGCTTGTCATCAGTGGCGTTTGCAGGTGAGTATCTTGTAAAGGCGGGCGATGTCTTATGGAAAATTGCGTCTGATATCAATGAACCCTTTTTTCTTGAGGGCATGGGACTCAGCACATCGAGCTTTCTTGATTTTTTTTGACAGACCCTTCAAGTCGCCCATAATAGCCATTGACACGTCCAGTCATGCTGCCAATCGAGTCTTAGTGGATCTTATTTACAAGACATATATATCGCCGGGTAATTTGAATGACGAAAACCTCTTAAGAGCTCTATTTCAGAGCTTCATACTTTCAGTTGAAAATGAAACCGAGGGCGAAAACAGCTTTCACGAATCCAAGGTGTTTGGTAACTATAATGCCTTTAGAAAGCTCGTAGAAGCAAATTTTCACGAAGTGAAAACGGTTGAAGCCTATGCTGCCATGATGAATACCTCGAAAAAAGTCATCAATTATGCAACGCGAAATGTTGTGGGCTTGTCTGCTAAAGCCTTCATTGTCGACCGAATCATATTGGAAATCAAGCGGTATTTGAGTCAGGGGGAGCTCATGAATTATGAGATATCTGACTTGCTGGGATTTGACGAGCCGGCCAATAGGACAAATTTTTTCAAACGGTACGCAGGTGTTTCGCCAAAGGTCTTCAGGAAACAGTATGAAACCCAGTAATCGACCATTTAGAAGTTTAAGAGATTTAATCAAATACTGATAGAGATTGCGCAAATTTTAAATGTGAAATGCCAAATTAAACATATAATGTTCCTGCTCTCTCCATCTGACCATGCCGTGCTCACAACACCTGCCGTCAGTAGCTCGCTTATTCTGCCGATTTACGCCTGTCTATAAGCCGCAGCAGATGCTGCAGCCTAAACATTACGGAAGCTCTCCTGCGATGACCGTTCGAATCATGTGGTCATCAATCAGTTTCTTAGCACTTTGCGCCGCGTAAATCAGCGCATGAGTGCAAAGTTTGTTGATTGCTCTTGCGGAGCCGGCTGAATACCGATAGATTTCATCGATGGCCTTGTCTGTAAAAATGTCTTTCGCGCCATCGGCATAAGCTAAATGAGCCTCGACATATTCTTGAGTCTGTGCCCGGTCGTACTGAGGGATTTCACATTTGAGGTCTATCCTTTGCCGAATGGCCGTATAATGTTGCAGTTTCAGCTTGTCCCACAGTTCGTTTTGTCCGACTAGAATCAGGGACATGGGCTGATGTGAGTCCATCTTGGTGTTCAGAAGAAAACGGATTTCTTCCAGTGTTTCTTTTGCGAGAAGATGTGCTTCATCTACAATGGTAACCACGTGTTTCTTGTAAACACCCCGGATGACTTCAAGCTGCTGATGGAGCTGACGTCTTGCATCACCCCTGTAAAACTTGGATTCGATGCCAAGCTGTTCGAGCAGGCCTTTGTAAAACCATCTAGGCGTCAACTTTGAGTCCGACAGGTAGAGTATTTCGTAGTTTTCCCTCGGCAGCGCGCTTGTGAATCTGCGGATGGCGGTCGATTTGCCGCATCCAACATCTGCGGTGACAACGGCGAACAGCTGCCTGGTGGCCGCATACTCAAGGCGTGATAGTATCTCACCTAGATCATTTGAGACGTACAGCGCACCTGCTTCAATGTCGTTTCTAAACGGCGTGTGGGTCATTTCAAAGAAGTTTTCATACATCGGAAGACCCTCCTATGTCGCTGTAGCTGACAGCCCTTTTACTGCGGGTTCGACCCGTAGTATTCGCTTTGTTCAGTCCATCAAGCAGTCTGGAAGTATTCGCTTCAAGGGGTGACAGTCCTTCTGGAAGTTCTGCTCTTATGCCGCAGTTTTCACCAATCTGCTGGATACCTGCCTTGAAGGGTTCGAAATCCTTGTGGTGGATTTCGATTTCTTCCTTCCAAGTCGGGTCATATCGGACTTCAACCTGACGTCCGATCAGTTTTGTACCGACATCGTACATATTTCCCTTGAAGCTGATGCAGCCGGTCTTATCGACTTGCCGAGTTTCCGTATGGAGAAAGGCTTCGGCAAGTTCGTTTGCATCTACAAACCGTAGTGCACGCTTGTCGCTTCCAAAGGCAACCTCTGGCGTTAAGCCGTCGAGGGAGGTATGCACGTTTTTGTGGTAATACTGCGAAATCCACACATCAAGGGCATCGTTGAGCTCTTCCAGCGTCTTTGGCTTGTTTAGAGCGACTTCTGAAAGGAAGGCGTCCACTCTGCGGTTAAAGGCCTCGATTTTGCCTTTTCCTTCCGGATGATACGGTTTCGAGAAGAGAAGGCGTATGCCTAGGCGGTCACAAGCCTTTTTCAGCCATTCACTGCGGTACTGTTTGCCGTTATCGACAAAGATTTTGTCAGGCTTTCCAAAGTGCATGATCGCCGCCCGCAGGCTGTCTTCAATGATTTCAACCTTCTGGTTGTCATAAAATTTCGCCGCCATGATGTACCTGGTCGCATCATCGATAAAGACGGACAGGTAAACTTGTTTCATGGCGCCATCCTTGCCAATGGGCAGGTAGGGTCCATATTTAATGTCCCCTTGGAAGAGCATGCACCGGTGTGACTTTGCAAAACGTCTTGAGGCAGCACCTTTCTTTGAATACAGCTTCACTTGAGAAGCACCGAACCCTTTAGCCTGCAAATGCCGCTGCAAGGTGCTACGGTGTACAGTTCCAGGCTTTATGATTTCTTCAAGCTCCAGGATACGGATGATATCCGTCACACTTCTCGTCGGGCATTCACGCCTTAGAATAATGGCATGTTCCACCACGTTCGGAAAGTTGTCCGGCAGGGTACTCTGATTTCGCTTGTAACCCGTTTTTGGTTTCAGTCCGGCAAATCCCTCCTGCTGATAGGCCCCCAAATATCTGGAGATACTCCTGTAGGAAATGTTGTTCTCTTCACTGATTTTCTTTTTCAGTTCAATGATCTGGCTAGCGTCAAGACTTTCATCCATAAGCGGTGTAATCATCTTAAGTCTCGCGGCTGCCACATCGTCTGGCGTTTGCTGTTTGTTCATGCTAATGCTCCTTCCTTGTTGTTTGCAGAAAGGGTATCATGAACGTTTTACGGACAACAGGCAAACCGGGTGGGTTGCCATAAGCCAGCGTTAACAAGTATTTGACTGACAAGTGTCAGCCAACTGATGCCGCGTCTTCTGTGATTTTCGAGTAAAGAACCGGAAGCTGTGATTGGAAAGTGTTGTTTGTGCTTTCGCGACCACATACTGCGCAGCATGGCTTCGATTTGACACTTTGACTCTCGGAACTGTTTCAGCCACCTGTGAAGGGTGCTGTTATCCGCTGGGCAGTCATCACGAGTTCCATCTATTTGAGATTCAATCACTTCGGCGATATAGTGTTTGCATGGCAAAAGGATATCTGGCAGTTCGGTATGCAGACTCGCACAGCTACAGCACTTGAGTCTCCGTACCTTGTAGCTTTTCCTCGAACCATCAGACTGCTTGCCGTACCGGATACGTCTGTCATATCCAGAAAGTTGGCCGCCACACACCGGGCACACATGCGATTCTTTACTCTCTATGAAAAATATCGTTCTTGTCATTGATTTCGTACTGTGCTATGATAACCATACATTTTGGGGCACTGCTTTACGATAATCAATCTTGCCGGAGAGACATCGTTTAGCGGTGCTTTTTCATTTCACCTCAGTACCTATAGGATACTGACAGTGTATATTATATGCCTGCGGCATCACAAGGGAGCAACTTTCACATGGCATGGTCAAGATCAGTGAGCTGGGCAGGGTCAAATTTGGTGGGCAGAAACAATATAAACAGAGGTGTTTAACTTGATGTTTTTACGTATTTGAGTCTTGCGCATTTTCTTTATTGAGAAGTAGCCAAGTCTATGGGCAAATTTTTATTGTCTTTTAAATACGTGTATTTACAGAGGGGCTTTCAGGGGTATTAAGGGGGTATATAAAATAACTACAATACTGATAAAGAAAGAAGAGAGGAGGTCCTATGAACAAGAACGCCTTAAACCGAAGAAAAATCTTGAGAAATGTCGCTCTAACAACTGTACTTGCACTCTGCGTCTTGGGCTTAGGAACTTATCAGTATAACAGTCAGCTCGACAAGCTTAAGGGACAGGATGAGGACATTTATCACCTCCGTGCCAGTCTGATGCAAAATTATGTTCGATTGATATCCAGCAACAATGTTTCGATGAAAGCTGTCTTTGAATCGGCATACAGATCCTCTGTTCATGGAAAGCTAAGTCACGTTGAGCTTGATGCGTTCGTGCACTATCCCCAGTATGGTGTTAGCGCCCTTGCGCCGCTTGAAAATCCAAAGCTGGCGCATATGAATGCCAATTTGACCTTGCTTGATACCCTTAATTTAAGTGATCCTCAACTGCGCAGTGAGATAAATGCATGTCTTTCCATCGACCCCTATGTGGGTGCGCTCAAGGAAGAGGTCAATGAAACAATTTGGACCTATTACACATCAGTAAAGGGATTCATGTATATTGGTCCGTCACATGCAGTCTCTGACTTTTATTTTACTGAGGACTTGTTCGAGAAGGCCTTTTGGACGGAAGCTGTACCGAGTGTGAATCCCCAGGCGAAACAGATTATTACAAGCCTATACGAAGACGCTGCAGGCCAGGGTATGATGATTTCGATTTCCAATCCAGTTTACGCAGAAGGACAGTTCATTGGTGTCATGTCCTATGATCTAGGCATTGATTTGATGCAGCGGCTGCTTGCTGCAGGTCCCAGTCTTGGAAAGACCATTCTTTTCGACGAAAAGGGTTTGCTGGCTGCTGGCTTAGACGTGACGCATCCTGGTGATAAGGTCACACTGCCGGAAGAATATATAGAAGATACATGGACGCAGTACGAGGGTAAACTCATTGAAGTTTCAACAGTTGTTCCCGATCAGCTCTATTGCATGCATCAAATTGACCAGTCAGTCCTGCGCTTGGCGGCGCTTAAGTCAAGCCAGCTCTTGTGGATGCTTGAGGGAATCATTGCAGTGGTCATTATCATGTTGGTCAGAAACAGGCGACTGGCCATTGAACGCAAGAATCTAATGCTCATAGATCCCATGACCAAGCTGTATAACCGCCGTGGTCTAGAGGAAATTGTCATGAAGTTCGATGCTCTCTCAAGTCGTGAAAATATTCCTTGTGCAGTGCTCTTAGTGGATATCGACAAGTTCAAGCGGGTCAATGACGAATATGGCCATACCATAGGGGATGAAGTCATAAAGTCAGTGGCAGATGTGCTTGTTGAGTACAGTCGGTCCTATTCTACCGTGGCACGCTGGGGCGGCGAAGAATTTCTAGTGTTTATTCCAGATGTGGACACATCAAATATCTTTTCCATTGCAGAACGTCTGCGGACAGCTGTAGAAGAACGTGTCCACAGTGCTCGGCATTTGTCTGTGACCATAAGCATTGGTGTGCACTTTGAGGCGCCGATATCAGATTTTGAAGAAATGGTGAAAAAAGCGGATAAGGCCCTCTATCACGCAAAGGATACAGGACGTAATCAGACAGTAATATACACGAAGATGTAACTGGATACATTAAAATTCAGATATGAGAGATGCAGCCTGAGAACGGATATGTTCACAGGCTGCATTGTCTTGTAATATATTAAGCGGGTGTTTAATGCTATAATGGAGTGAGATGCTGAATCGCGCTCCAGGGGTGGGGTGAGCGTCTATTGTCATATACCCCTTGCTTACCGAATGAATTGAGGAATCATAGCCTATGAAAAAATATATTTCTGTCCTGATGGCCTGTATTTGTGTCCTTGTTTTCGCAATACCGCAGTCCTTTGCGCAGACAGGCGTTCAAAATGAACCCCGTGTTCTTAGTGAAGAGCAGATGGAGAACGTTCAAGCGGCATGGATGGCGACAGTCTACAATATTGATTTTCCAAGCGTGCGAAATGACGCCTATGCTCAGATGAAAGAGTTTGATGAGAAGCTGGATAGGCTGCAGGCTCTGGGTATTAACACCATTGTGGTTCAGGTGCGTCCATCGGGAGATGCCCTGTATGAATCCATTTACAATCCCTGGTCGGCTGTGCTTACAGGGACACAGGGGAAGGATCCGGGCTACGACCCACTTGCTCATATGATTGAATCGGCACATACGCGGGGGATGGCCCTTCACGCATGGCTGAATCCCTACCGTGTGACGACTTCAGGAACGGATGTCAGTCAACTTGCCATAACGCATTCAGCCAGACTGAATCCGGATTGGCTGATTACGGCCAATGATGCCCTTTATTATAATCCGGAAAAGTCTGCCGTCAAAAACCATATCGTTAATACGGTATACGAAATCATATCCAATTATGACGTGGATGGGATTGTATTTGATGATTATTTTTATCCGTCACACTATCCGCTTCCAGAAGGCGAAGATCGGGACGGCCCAACAGCGAATGCACGTCGTGCGCATGTCAATGACATGATTATGCGTGTTCATACGATTATTGAAATGACCCATCCGGATATTCTGTTTGGTGTCAGTCCGGCGGGGATTTGGAAGAACGCCTCATCTGACACGACAGGTTCTGCGACTGCAGGCAATGAAGCTTACTACTCAGTTTGTGCAGATGCGCGTACCTGGATACACAATGAATGGATTGACTATATCTCACCGCAGATTTACTGGAGTATTGGAACGTCTGCCGCTGACTATGAAACCCTGGTGAAGTGGTGGTCCAATGAGGTATCAGACACATCTGTCAAGCTGTGGATCAGTCAGGCTGTCTACCGGGAGTCTGTTGCAAGTGAGATTGACAAGCAGCTTGAAATCAATCAGAAATATGATGCAGTAACTGGGAGCATGTACTACAATGTGAGTCATCTACTTGGAAATACTGGATCATGTCAGTCTAAAATTGCGACATTCAATAGCGCCAAGGTTGTTGAGAACAGTTCAGAATACGAGAAATGATAAAGCTACCACACTGGGGAATCGGGCAATGCCGGATTCTCCAGTGTGGTATTTTCTATTTCAGGAATTCTGTTGAGAGAATTATGGAACTATTCTGAAAAAAGTTTGGACATGTCTTGTTTTTATACACCGTATAGTATAAAATTACGAAAATGCTTGGCAGGAATGTACGCATTCCAATAAGTCGAGTTGGAATGGGAACAGTCTGATTTACATAAGAGAAAAGGAATAAGGAAGGATTTATCGTCCAATGGAACAAGGAATTTTATCAAGGATTGAAAATGGTGTGGGTTGGATTGTATTGAACCGGCCTGAAAAACTCAATGCACTCTCTGTACCAATGATCGACCAGCTCTATGCGCTTGTAAGTGCATGGAAAAAGAATTCAGAGGTAAAACTCGTCGTCATTGAAGGTGCAGGTGAAAAGGCATTTTCTGCAGGTGGCGACGTGCGGCATCTGTACGATCAGAAGAAATCAGAAGTTCACGAGGTTGCAGCCTCATTCTTCGGTACAGAATATAAGATGAATATGGTTTTGCATACATTTGGAAAGCCAGTAGTGACATTGGCAAGCGGAATCGTACTTGGTGGCGGTGTTGGAATTGCGGTTACGGGAACACACCGAATTGTGACAGAGTCTACGAAGTGGGCTATGCCTGAAATGAATATCGGACTTTACCCGGATGTAGGCGGCAGTTATTTTTTAAATAAAATGCCCCATGCCCTTGGACGGTACCTGGCCTTGACATCTTCCATGATTAAGGCTGCCGATGTGCTTTATGCAGGTGCTGCAGATTATTATATGCCTTCAGCAAAGCTGGAAGCCCTTCGAAAGGAAATCGCTTCTGAAGTTTGGACGGACGGATGCGCTGAAAAGCTTGAAATGATCATTGGAAAGTATGAAGAAGTATGTCCGGAAACTGCATCCTTCGAGGCACTTTGTGGTACAATTGAAGAGCATTTCAAACACGATAGCCTGGAGGCCATCGTCGAAGCATTAAGTATTTCCGCAAGTGCAGGAGATGCTTGGGCTGGGTCTGTAAAAGCGCTTATTCTGGAAAAATCTCCAACTTCTTTGAAGGTTACCCTTGAACAGCTTGTCAGGGGTGCTGGTTTGCCTCTGAAGGATTGCTTTGTAATGGAACTGAATATGAGCATGAATTTCATGGACAGCCATGATTTCTTTGAAGGGGTTCGTTCGGTACTCGTCGAAAAGGATAAGCATCCAAATTGGAAACCTGCAAGCCTGGATGCGGTAACACGAGATCAGGTTGAAGCATTTTTTACATATGCTTGGGAAAGGGTACATCCACTTTCGGACTTTGAAATCTAATCAAAACAAATAGAAGATAGACACTGAGTAAAAGTAAGATTGAGACAAAGTAAAATACATAGCACATACGAATAGGGCGAAGGAGTGATTAACATGGTAGTTTCAGAGCAAATGTATGGATTTGGATCTAACAGTTCAGTAATCCGCGAGCTGTTTGAGTATGGTAAGAAGCAGGAAGCCATTGTTGGGAAGGAAAATGTCTTCGATTTCAGTATTGGAAATCCGACGGTTCCAGCACCACAGTGTGTGAAAAATGCAATTCTTGAACTTCTGGAGACACCGAATACTTCAGAAATTCACGGATACACGTCTGCGCAGGGCGATTTGGAAGTGCGAAAAGGTCTAGCTGGCTACATGAGCAAAAAATACGCGTGCACTCTGAGTGCTCAGAATTTTTATATGACTTGTGGTGCGGCAGCTTCATTGACCATAACTCTAAAGGCGCTGACACAGATGCCAGAAGATGAATTTGTTATTATTGCACCATATTTTCCTGAATATCAGGTGTTCATAAAAAATGCCGGCGCTAAAATTGTTGTCATAGAGCCTGATACAGCACATTTCCAAATTGATTTGGCTGCCCTGAAAGAGGCAATCACGCCAAATACAAAAGGTGTGATTATCAACTCACCGAATAATCCATCGGGTGTTGTCTATTCAAAAGAGACCCTAGAGGAACTGGCTGAAGTGCTTAAGGAGAAGTCGCAAGCATACGGAAAACCAATCTACATACTTGCTGACGAGCCTTATCGTGAAATCGTCTATGATGGTGTGGATGTGCCGTACCTGCCGCATATATACAATAATACAGTTATTTGCTATTCCTTCAGTAAATCGCTGTCCCTTCCAGGTGAACGTATTGGATACATACTGGTTCCTGATGAAGTGGAAAATGGCAGAGAAATCTATACGGCTGCATGTGGTGCAGGTCGTGCCCAGGGGTATGTATGCGCACCGAGTCTTTTCCAGAAGGTCATTTTGAAATGTCTTGGTGAGACAGGAGACATCAGCCTATATGACACGAATCGCAAAATGCTCTACGATAGACTCACAGAAATGGGCTACGATTGTGTTCGTCCTGATGGGGCCTTTTATCTCTTTGTTAAGGCCATGGAAGAGGATGCCAACAAGTTCTCTGAAAATGCAAAGCAGTTTAATCTGCTGATTGTTCCAGCTGATGATTTCGGCTGTCCGGGTTATGTGCGTATTTCTTACTGTGTTGCTCCTGAAATGATTGAGCGCTCTTTTGCGGCGTTCGAAAAGCTGAAGGACCTTTACCTTTAAGGTTAATCAGGATCAAAACATGCTTGATTAAGCTGGCGGATCATAGTACTGAAAAATTCGAAATAATGGCTGTAAAGCTCTTTGAAATGGATTTCATGCTTTTGAAGTCCATTTCATTTTTTTTGACTGGATTAGAGGATGAAGGGTCAAAAATGCTATAATGAGTGAAACAAAAACCACTTAGAGGGGTAACACATGGAAAATCAAGAAAAAAAACAAGAAGCGAAGCAGAACCAAGACCAGAAACAAGACCAGAATCAGACACCAGAGAAGAAGCATAAGCGGCGTGTTCGTTACAAGGGGACACATCCTAAATCATATAAAGAGAAGTACAAGGAACACCAGCCTGATAAGTATGCAGATACCGTTGCCAAGGTCATCAAGAAGGGTGGCACACCTGCGGGAATGCACATTTCAATTTGTGTGGAAGAAATTCTGGAATTTTTGGATATCAAGCCAGGGCAGAAGGGACTTGATGCAACACTCGGATACGGTGGTCATTCATCCAAAATGCTGGAGTGTCTTCAACATGAAGGACACCTCTATGCGCTTGACATTGATCCGATAGAGCTGCCTAAAACCAGAGAAAGACTTCGAGAAAAGGGCTTTGGAGAGGACATCCTCACAATCAAGCAGCTGAATTTTGCAGATATCGACCAGGTGGTGGCGGAATCGGGTCCACTTGATTTCATACTCGCTGACCTGGGGGTATCCTCCATGCAGATTGACAATCCGGAGCGTGGGTTTTCTTATAAAACTGAAGGGCCTCTGGATTTAAGACTGAATCCTAAAAAGGGCGTTTCTGCCGCTGAAAGACTGCAAAACATTAGCCAGCCAGAACTTGAGGGCATGCTGATTGAAAATGCAGATGAACCCCATGCGGCTGAGATTTCAAAGGCCATCATCGCAGAAATCAGAAAGAAGGGCGTGATCAAGACAACACGTCACCTGTACGAGGTCATCGAAGGTGCCCTTGAATTCATCCCCGAGAAGAAGCGCAAGCAGGAAGTCAAAAAGTCGTGTCAGCGTTCCTTCCAAGCACTTCGTATTGATGTGAACGAGGAGTTTGAAGTCCTATATGAATTCCTTGAAAAGCTGCCAGATGCCCTTGCGCCAGGTGGCCGTGTGGCAATTCTTTCATTCCACTCCGGTGAGGACAGACTCGTCAAAAAATCATTCAAGCGATTCTACCGTGAAGGCGTCTATCAGGAAATAGCAAAAGATATCATCCGCCCATCGGCAAAAGAGTGCTTTGAGAACAGTCGTGCCAAGTCGACGAAAATGCGCTGGGCAATTAAGGCCTAAAGGCTTTTAAAGGTGTTACAAGACCATATGTATTGAATTTATTCAGGTGCTGCATTTGCAGCACCTTTTTGCGTGCTCGAAAAATGAAACACGACTAAGGAAAATAACTCATAAGTCATGTTTCGGCATATTAGGGGTAGGAATCCCCTAGAAGCCTTATTCAGGAAATCCCAGTCTATAAGGATTTTGTACCATGCAGGAAACGAGGAGGAAGAAAAATGAAAAGAAATCGGTTCATGCTGTTCATGCTTATTTTGATTATGATTTTTTCCCTACACGTTCAGTTTAGCTTTGCAGAAACTTTTGATGCGTCTGTACGGAGTATGAATTCATTGGTAGCCAGCCGTGACGATGACGAAGATGAAGACGAAGATGATGACGAAGACGAAGATGAAGACGAAGACGAAGATGAAGATGAAGACAAAGATGAAGATGGAATGAATGAAACGGTGAAGGATATCAACTATAACCCAGTGATTAAGTCGTCAAATTTCACACAAGGCATCTCGCGTCCGTACTTCATGGAAAAAGGGAAGATACTGGTGTTTGAAGGTGATACAGAGGATGGAACAGAACACATAGAGGTAGAAGTCTTGTCCACTACCAAGGAAATTCTCGGAATCGAATGTACCGTGGTACGAGACATTGTTTATCTGGATGGAATCGTTTTAGAAGATACGTTTGATTTCTATGCAGAGGACAAGGACGGAAATGTCTGGTACATGGGTGAATATGTGAGCAACTATGAAGACGGCATTTTAGTCGATCATGAAGGCGCTTTTGAGGCTGGTTTGGATGGCGCACTTCCAGGAATCGTACTCTTTGCAAATCCTGTCATTGAAATGCCATTTAGACAGGAATACTATCCTGGTCAGGCTGAGGACTGGGGAAAAGTCATTGCGAAAGGACAGACTGTGACTGTGCCTTATGGATCTTCTAATGAGGTTATGGTGACCATGGACTGGAATCCGCTGGATGAAGACAGCGATATTGAATACAAGTACTATGCCAAAGGCCTGGGGGCAGTCAAAGAAGTGGATTCAGGCTCTGATGAGACGATGGCATTAATTGACGTCATTATGAAGTAGGCATAAGGGCGGCTGCTGTGTGACTAACGCGCATAAGCATATTGTAAATAAGAAAAGAGCCGTAATTTCGGCTCTTTTGTTATGCTCAAATTGTAATGGAAAACGCCATGGGCCTGTCAAATGCTAATTGCTGAAAACACGCTCTTGAATGGTTTGAATTTCATCGCGGATGCCCTGAAAATCGCCCGGTGAAAAAAGACCTTCAATGATGAGTGGGGCCTTTAGGTACTTTACTTTCTCAAGCAGGTGTTGCTGACCGCTTTCAGCAATAGGGGTTCGACCAAGGTCATCTATGTATCCGCTGACATGAACTGCTTTTACTGTGTCACTGTGTTCTTCGAGGTACTGGTCAACGTAATCATCGAACCGTGTTGCGCGGTTTATATCAAGAACACTCTCAAAGCCGTGCTGTTTCATTGAGGCACTGAAAGATTCCAGAGAATGATGGCTGGGATTTTTGATGTAATAGGTAAACGTACACTCCTGAAGCCACTTGAAGTCATCTATGCAGTCATAGTGGAATATGACTGAGCTGATGTTGACCCGATACATGATATCCTTCAGACATTCTATAATCTCGCGCGTCGCCTTATTTTCCTTGTAACGCACACCGCGCCAAGGTGAATGAATGGTGACTGATTTGAAATCTTTAAGCAGACGGCATAATTCATCAGATTTTGAAAATTGCTTGAGCATTTTCAGGGTGCTGAATGCAATCACTATATGCTCAAAACCAAAGTCCTTACATATTTCAAGCTTCCGCTTTGGCCCTATGTCCCATAAGCAGAAGGCTGCAGTCGAAATGGCAATATTTTTCATGAAAAATTCCCCCGTTTCCTAGTGCTCTCTAATTCCATTATCGTCATAAAGGGCTCTGTGTGTCTAATTGAATGTTCTTATGTTTTTTTATCAGTGCATAAAAAGACTCAATGGGAATTTGGATATTAACAATTGAAAAAATGATAATTACAATATTTTGAAATTTCTCAAAATTATACTCCCATCTTCTCCTGACTTAATGTAAAATAGGTACAATATACAGTGTAAGGAGGTGGAGACATGGACGCAGACCATGGAGAAACTATAAATATGAAGGAAATACTCAAGTTCGCAGGAGCTTTTATTGCATGGGTCATCGGGTCGGGATTTGCTACAGGACAGGAAGTCCTTCGTTTCTTCACGAGCTACGGCTTTGGCAGTTATGCGGTTGTCATGATAAACCTTCTGGGATTTCTTTTGCTGGGACAGACCCTCATGGTTACAGGGTATGCGCATAGAAATGATCAGAATTTCAGACATTTTGAATATTACTGCGGGAAGAGAATTGGAAAAATATATTTCTGGGCTACACCTGTTATTCTTTTTTTAATCATGTCGGTGCTGCTTTCGGCTGCCGGGTCCATGTTTTTGCAATATTATGGGATCAATCATTATGTGGGCGCAGGCTTAATGGCTTCAATCGTTTTGGCTACCTATCTCATAGGATTTGAAAATTTCATACATATTGTCTCTAAAATCGGACCTGTAGTTATTATCTTCTGCCTGCTTGTCGGCATAATCTCTGTATTTCGCGACTTCCACTTTATTGAGGTAGTTCCAGCTTACGAAAATACCCTGTCTGCTTACAGGCCATCATCAAACTGGGCCCTTGGGGCCGTACTGTATCTGTCCCTTGATTTTTTAACGGGTGGAACATATTACACCAGGCTGGGGGCTTCTGCCAAAAGCCGGTCATCAGCAAAGTGGGGGGCCATTTTGGGATCTGTTGTTTTGGTACTTGCCATTGCAATCATGAGTTCTGCGATTCTTTTAAATGCAAAAGATGCAGCATCGCTCGCCATACCGACGCTCTTTCTTGCAAGCAAAATCAGTCCAGTATTTGGAACGGCCTTTTCAGTCATCTTGGTGCTGGGGATGTTCTCCTCGTGTTCTGCAACCATGTGGAGTGTCTGCAGCTGCCTGTTTACAGTCGGAAGCAAAAAGAACAAAATCATGTCAGTTGTCGTGATTTCATGCGCCTTGATGCTGGGACTCTTACCCTTCGGCAAGCTGGTAGGGGTATTGTTTCCGCTTATTGGATACTACGGACTTTTTTATATCGGATGTGTTGCCTATAAGGGGATAAGAGGCGCTTCTTGAATGCCAGTGCCAGGATTCATGCTATACGGATATATTTTTTATTGACAACTTATGCGCTTAATAATATACTTTGTACATAATTGAGAAAGACCTAGAAGAGAAGAGTAACTCGTTGGAAAATTTGAGAGAGTGCCTGTTTGCTGGAAATGGCGCATTGAAAAATGAGTGAAAAAAGTCTTGGAGTCGCCTGGTGGATGAGTTGATATCAGGACGGACGCTCCCGTTATAGAGCTAGAGTATGATAACGTACTTGAAGAGGTTAATGCGGTAACGTATTAATAAATTGAGGTGGTAACACGAACAACTTTCGTCCTCAAGACATGTGTCTTGATGCGGGGGTTTTTTTTGCGTTAAGACAAAGAAATGCACGATTGTGTAATAATGAACTGAATTGTGCTCGCACAAAATTCAGTTCATTGTTACACAATCGTATATGGCGCGGCTAGCGACATGAGCAATCGCAGATTGCTCTGTGCACTCCTAACCAAGCCAGCATTTCACCGAAAGGTTCAAAACACCGGTATGACTCTTTAAGCTTCAGAAAACCATTTGTTGAAAGGAAGAGATGAGAATGAGCAACCAAGAAAATCAAAGTGCACCAAGAATCAATGAACAGGAAATGATTCGTGTCCAAAAACTGGACAAGCTTAGAGAAATGGGTGTCGATCCATTTGGTAAGAAGTTTGCACCAGCTGACCACTCTGAATCGCTAAAGGAAAAATACGGCGAGGTTTCAAAAGACGAGCTAGCAGAACAGAACTATCAGACGACTGTAGCTGGCAGAATCATGAGTAAAAGAGGCAAGGGCAAAGCTGGTTTCATGCATATTCAGGACAATGATGGACTTATCCAGATTTACCTGCGTCAAGATGCACTGCCTGAGCTTGATTTTGAGCTCTATGACATGGCAGATATCGGTGATATTGTAGGTATTGAAGGTACTGTATTCAAAACTAAGACAGGTGAAGTTACGGTTAAGGCAACACGCTATCACCATCTGACTAAGGCGCTTAAGCCACTTCCTGAGAAGTTCCATGGTATCGCAGATGATGAAATTAAGTTCAGAAAGCGCTACCTTGACATTATCATGGACCGCGAAGTTAAGGAAATCTTCCTGAAAAAGCAAAAATTCTGGAGCACAATCAGAAACTTCCTGATTGAGCATGACTTCCTGGAAGTTGAAACGCCAATTCTTGAAACATCAGCTGGCGGCGCGGCAGCAACACCATTCACTTCACACCATAACGCTCTGGACATTGATGTTGTTCTGAGAATTTCAATGGGTGAGCTATGGCAGAAAAAGCTTCTTGTAGCAGGCTTTGAAAAGACATTTGAAATCGGACGTCAGTTTAGAAACGAAGGCATGAGCCCTGAGCATCTTCAGGACTACACACAAATGGAATTCTACTGGGCATACGCAGATTTCAAAGATGGAATGGAGCTTACAAAGGAACTTTACCGCAAGGTTACAAAAGCCGTAATGGGTTCTTCGAAGTTCACTTCAAGAGGCTTTGAAATCGATATGGACAAGGAATGGGAAATCTACGATTTCGAAACAATCATTGAAGAGAAGACAGGTGTCAATATTTTCAACACGACAAAAGAAGAAATCGAAGCTAAACTGGATTCCCTTGGCGTTCAGTACGATACAAACATCGGCTTCTGGCGTATGGTGGATGTTCTGTGGAAAGTTGTTCGTAAGAACCTTTCTGGTCCAGGCTTCCTTGTAGGTCAGCCTGTACAGCTGAACCCACTGCCAAAGAGACTTGAAGAAGACAACCGTAAAGTGGCTCAGATGCAGATTATCCTAGCGGGTTCTGAAATGGGCAATGGCTATACGGAGCTGAACGATCCAATCGACCTGGAAGAGCGTTTCAAAGAACAAAGAGTCATGGGTGAGGAAGGCGACGAAGAGGCGCATGACCACGATGAGTCATTCATCGAAGCACTGCGTTACGGCATGCCTCCAGCATACGGATTTGGTGTTTCTGAGAGACTGTTCTCTGTTATGATGGATAGACCAATCAGAGAATGTGTACTCTTCCCACTGATGAAGCCTAAGAACTAGACTTCAATTTGGGTTAAAGCCAGTCACCAATTGATGGGCTGTGCATAAAACAGATTAGAAAAAATGAAGAAGGACTGAGATCTGCATCTTTTTAGAGAAAATGCAGATCTCAGTCCTTTTAAGTTCCCGGTTAAAATCTGAAGTCTTCAAAGTATTCTGCGTGAAGGCGTTTATCTATTTTACACCACGTGCACATAATCCATTTCAACCACAGCTTCATATCCAAACTGTTTTTTAAAGTAATCGATGACCTGGTTGTTGACCTGGTCAAAATCTACAGGGGTGCCCAAGAGGCTTTCAAGAGATGCTACGCCCCGGTCCTGAATACCGCAAGGTACAATGAGTCCAAAATGTGCCATGTTAGGGCAGACGTTAAAGGCAAAGCCGTGCATGGTGACACCTCTGCGAACGGCAAGACCAATGGCTGTAATCTTGGACTGTCCAACCCAGACGCCGGTATGTTCATCATCTTTACCTGCGTCGATACCATACTCATGCTTGAGCAGGTCGATGAATATTTGCTCAAGACCCCCGACAAACCTGCGTATGCCAATACCGCTGCGCTTAATATCCACAATGGGATAACCTACAATTTGGCCATAGCCGTGATAGGTGACCAAACCACCGCGGTCCGTCTGGAAAACAGATATGCCATGCTGTCCCAGGACTTCTTCAGATGCGAGAATCAGCCCTTCTGCTGAGCGCTTTCCCAGTGTGAGAACCGGTGGGTGTTCTACAAGAATCAGCGTGTCTCCAATTTCTCCAGACTGCCTCTTTTTAAGCAAATCGAGTTGAACCTCAAGTGCAGCCCCATACTCCAAGCGTCCCAATCTTACTATGTTCAGAACCATATATAATCCCCCCTGTTAGAATACCCCTATGTATCTGTTCACAGATGCTTACTCAGCATGTCAATAATTCATGTCTACTTTGATTTTACTGGAAATCAGACAAGAAGTAAAAGTCGTAATTGCGGGTGCGCTGAATGATATATGCCTCCTTGGGTAGTAAATGAATGGCTGTTAAGTGTTGCAGTCAGTTAATCGGGCCTGTCTGAGCGAGAAGACGGGGGTCTAGTTGACTGAAAACACTGGAATCTAAACAAATGAACCTGGAGGGAAAAGAAATGGAAAGATATTATTGTACGGTTTGCGGCTATGTTCACGAGGGACCACTGCCTGAAGACTTTATTTGTCCACGATGCGGAAAGTCGGCATCCTATTTTGAAGTACTTGAAGAAAATGCTGCTGCAGTGAACAAATACGAAGGCACAAAAACAGCGAAAAATCTCATGGAAGCTTTTGCAGGTGAAAGTCAGGCGAGAAATAAATATACATATTTTGCGGACATTGCCCAGCGTGAGGGCTATGACCAAATCTCTGCAATATTCCTTCAAACTGCGAGAAATGAGCAGGAGCATGCCCGTATTTGGTTCGAAGAGCTTGGACATATGGGAAGTACCGCGGAAAATCTGCTCAAGGCTGCTGAAGGCGAGAACTATGAATGGACAGATATGTACGACCGGTTTGCAAAAGAAGCTGAAGAAGAAGGCTTCCCGGAATTGGCTGAACGCTTCCGCCGTGTCGGTGAAATTGAGAAAGCCCATGAAGCGCGCTATCGCTATCTGCTGAACAATATTGAAATGCAGAAGGTCTTTGAGAAAAGCGATGAAGTTATGTGGGAATGCCGCGTGTGCGGCCATCTGGTTATGGGCAAAAAGGCGCCGGAAATGTGTCCGGTATGTCACTACTCCAAAGTCTATTTCGAGGTCAGAAAAGAGAATTATTAATCAGGTGCAAGAGAAAGTTCAAGCAGTCTGATTTTGTAACAACCATTAGGGACCCGCCAAATTTCTACAGTCTACCATCTTGTCGACTTTGTCGACAACCTGGGACCCGTCAAATCTTGGAGGGTCCTTTTTACTTGTCTAGGATTTCCCCGCATTTTAGTCCCAGGTTTCTGCCATGTCTTTAACGAGGTCGATGAAGCTTTCCATAGCAGGGAAGGTGTGTTTATCCTTATGATAGATAATTTGTGAGTATAGAGAAACATCCGTCTCAAAAGGGAGAATTGTCAGTCTTTCCTGTTCACTTTTATCTCTGACTGTGACCTCTGGAAGCAGTGAAAATCCAAGGCCGTATGAAACATACTGCTTGATCAGATCTACTGAACTGGTTTCAGTAACAGACTGCGGATTGATTTTTTGTGCCGTCAGATAGCGTTCGAATATTTTACGGTAGGAGCAGACCTTTTCAGTCTGATAAACTGCGAGATTTTCACTGTGGAGTACGCGCAAATCAGAATTTGGCGGGAGGACCAGACAGAGCTTTTCCTCAATGAGGGAAATGCTCTTCAACTGGGAAAACTCAGTTTCGTTTTCAAGCTGAAATGCGATGTCAAGGGCACCATCACGGACCATTTGCCGAAGCTCGGCGCAGTTGCCGTAGTAGATTGAAAGATTGACATTGGGATGCAGCCTTGAAAAGTTCTTTACAAGGTCATAGAGTCTGTATTTGAGGATAGACTCATAGCCCCCGATGCGGATTGTTTTAACGGGCAAAGTGGTTTCCCTGAGTGCCAAGATATCCTGGTAGTCTTTTTCAAGGTGGGTGGTCCTCTGGTAGAGTTCCCTGCCAAATTCGGTAAGCATTATCTTCTTCCCAATTCTGTCAAACAAGGGCTCATCATAGTGTTTCTCGAGCTCTTTTATGTGCAGGGTCACAGTGGACTGGGCATAGCTGAGTGCCTTTGCCGCCTTGGTGAAGCTGGAGTAGGAGACGATGGCATTGAAGGTGATAAAGTTGCGAATATCCATATGCTAGACCTTTCTTCAAGTTGAGATGAAACTGTCGTTTGCTCATTCATCAGTCAGACTGAACGTTATCATCAAAACCTTCAATTTGACTGAAGCCTGCTATTGCATTAATCTTAGCTAAAAGAAAAGGTGGTGTAAAGATGGAAAGAAAAATAAATGGCTTGGCTTTAAGCGGACTTATGATTGGCCCTATACTTGGGAGTGGTATTATTCTGCTGCCGCCGCTTGTATTTGACAAAATTGGCCATACTGCAATTTATGGCTGGAGTATTATACTGATGCTCGGTGTGCTATTCGCAATGATCTTCGCACGTCTGTCCATGGCATACCCTGGAGAAGGTGGCATGACCATTGCAGTTGAAAAGGTGTTCGGGCTAAATGGACGTCTTCTTTCCTCATTTGCGCTTATGTCCGCGGTCATGTTTGGGCCGGTGGCAGTGCTTCTGACGGCGGCTCAGTATTTGAACAATCTTGCCCCTTTGGCGGGGCTAGACAAGGAAATCATTGCCCTGGTCCTAGTTGTGTCTGCATTTTTGATACTCCTGAACAACATAGGCATGGTCTCCAAAATCAGTTTGGCGATTTCGTCTGTGATTACACTGATTCTGATTGTGAGCAGTATCAATGTCCTGTCTGGGAACAGCATCCATATTTCTGGCATTGAGGAGATCAATCCCATGGCGTTTGGACGGGCCCTGCTCCTGCTCTTCTGGGCAATTATTGGGTGGGAGGTTGTCGGAAGCTATTCAAGTGAAGTCAAGAATGGAAAGGCAACCATACAATTTGCGACAGTCCTCAGTCTGATTGTAGTGTCTTTGACCTACTTTTCAGTAGCACTCGCCGTACAAAGCCTGTCTGTGGAAAACATCTCCCTGAATGAAGTCCTTTATCCGCTGTTTGGAAACGCAAGCGGTCTGATTCTGGCATTTGCAGTGGCTGGGCTTTGTGTGACGACTTATCTGACCATTGTAGGTGCCATGGGAAGACTGGCGCATGCCTTGGCTCTTGACCACTATCTGCCTAAGATATTTACCTTGAAGACTGCCAAGGGCATACCCGTGACAGGAATAGGCTGCTTTAGCGGAATTCATCTTATGGTATTGGCATTGTCCATGCTGGATATCGTGGATATGGAGCGCCTTGTGATGATTGCAAACGGGTTTTTCATAGCCAATGCAATTCTTGGTTTGGCGGCTTCGGTACAAATTCTGCGCCACTGGGTCTATAAGGTTGGCGCCTTGGTCTTACTTATCGCCTTCAGCATTATGCTTGTCTTCCTTGAGCCGGTAACGCTGGTCGGATACGGCCTTGTAGTCTTAGCTGTATTCGCTGCGAAGAAGCGGCAAAGGGCCTTCACAGAAATCGCGACGATTAAATAGACACATAAAAATGCCACAACCCCCAACACGGGTTGTGGCATTTGCTTTTGTTGGTTGTAGGACTGGAGTCAATCGACAAAAATGTATTTTAGGGTATTGCGACCGCTGTTTTTGGCTTCGTAGAGAGCCCTGTCAGCTCGAATGAAGCCATCCTGTATCTGGTTTGGTGTTTTAGGAATGTCTGAAATGCCCATGCTGATGGTCAGTCTTATGCCTTGTATAAAGGTGGCCTCCTGTGTTTCAGCACGAAGCCCTTCCAGTTTTTCAAGCAAGGCCTGTCTTTCAAGATGGCTCACGAGAAGGAATTCTTCCCCGCCCCACCGATAGGCAGTCGTATCCTTAGAAACATATTTTGCAAGAAGCTCAGAGAACTGAATCAGCACCTCATCTCCAACAGGATGACCATGGGTATCGTTGATGCTTTTGAAATGGTCGAGATCAATAAGCACAATAAGCGTCGTGTTGTTTCCCATTCTGTGGCGCAGGTTGTTTTCAAAATGACGCCGATTGGGCAGCCCTGTCAGAACATCGGTCTCCTGCACATGCTTGAGGGCAATGGCGGCTTCGATTTCTGAGGTGAATCCCTGCTTGAAATTGTAGAGAATGTAGCTGGTGAAGAGCAGGCTTGCAATGACGAAAACGAAGTAGTGCATGTCCATATCCAGCCAAGCTCTCATGAGTACGAGGGGGCCAATGACGAGAAAGGTGAGTGCATACTGATAGCCTTTGCGATATCCGATGATGGTAATAATGAGTACCACCATGAGCTGCATGTAAAAGCGCATGGATATTTGCTCAAAGAAGATAATCAGGGTGAAAAGCACACCGTAAAGTCCGGTGATGGATATGGCAAGGTCCATTTTCCCCTTATACCATATATAGAATACAAGTCCCATGGCAAGGGTCATGATGGCGACTTCAGCAAGGACGAACATGAGACGCCTTGTAATGATAAGGTCAGCCAGGAACATGCCCAGGGAGTAAATGTAGACAAAAACCATCAGATTGAAGATGTTGTTGGATTCCTTTTTTTCAATGAAGGATCTGTTTCTGTAATTTTTTGAAGGTGGGCGGTCAAGCAGGTTCAAGACAAAACACCTCCTCGCGTTAACTTATTGCGACCTGTTTGCTTGGCATGGTAAAGGGCCTTGTCACAGTTTGAAAAGGCCTGTGTGAAGGATTCCGACTCAGGAACATGGTAACTGCCAATGCTGATTGTAAGGTTGATTTTTGAGCCTGTGAAGGACTTTTCAACCAGCTTTCGAAAGCTTTCCAGCCTCAAGTCGAAGGCGGAGGCAGCTTCATTGTGACAGATGACTACAAATTCTTCTCCCCCCCAGCGGTAGACGTAAAAATCAGGCGGCTGGAAGTGTTGGCGTATGAGTGCTGAAAGTTCCTGAAGCATATGGTCTCCAGCATTATGTCCATAAGTGTCGTTGACAGTCTTGAAGAAATCAATATCCATGATTGCGAGCTCATAGGCGCTATCCGTCAGGATGCCTGTGTCTGCATGAAGCTTTTGGCGTGTGTAGAGCTTTGTGAGCAAGTCGATATCGGCAGATGTTGAAAGCTCAATTTTCTCCTGAATGCCCCGGCGGATCATTTTTTCCAGGTAGAGTGACATGAGCATGAGTGTGAAAGCGCTAATGACCATAAATATGGTGTCTTCAGCAACTAGGGTACAAAAAGGGGATTCGGCTCCGCATTCGAGTGCGAGCATAAGCCGGTAAAGGAGTAGCCCGACGGCAGATATGTAGACCACAATAATTTGCCATGCTTCTATACATACAATCACAGTGATAAATACAAACATGACTAAATTTGAAAAGAAATGGAATGTGGTGAGATGACTAACTGTAATAAGGAGAATTTGTGTACCTGCGAAGAAGAGACTCAGCTGTGAAGGTATGATTTTTCCAGCATAGAGCAGGTAACCGGACAAGAGGAGCAACATCATGATTGCGTAGCCTGCAAGGCCATGATAAAACCAGGGAAAATACAGGCATGTTGTCAAAAGAATATATAAGGATGTCACGATAAAGATATTTTGATAATAGAGGACTTTCTTCTGCACATAGGGCGTTTTATTTTCATAGTTTTTCTGAAAATAAGGCTTGAAAAAATCCATTGGAACACCCGCCTTTCATAAATATGGGTTGAATTCCATACGGTCTTGGATTCCCCCTGGGATAAAAGTGCTTGGGTCCTGGGGAAGGCTTACTATATTTATATGAGTAATCATGAGTCTTTAAACACGTTTTCGAATGTACAAAGGTCACATATGTGTTTTGGGACCATCATACACCATGTCAAATAGTGTGTCAAAAATTATTAGTCTTTGTAATTTCATATAGTTTTCATACATCTTCCGCAAACTTTCCTTATATTTGTCCGATAAGCTGTACCTGATAAAACCCCCAGCAGTTATTGCATATAAGTTTAAGTATGAACAAGGAGGCAGGATGATGAATAAGAAAATTATCGTAGGAACACTGGCAGCGACATTGATGCTGTCGACATGCGTGAGCGGATTGTCTTTTGCAAATGCAACAGGGCAAACTGGACAGGGAAATCAGCCACCCGTTGGCTGGAACATGCAGGGCGTAAACACGGCACGACAAATGCCTTTTCAGCAGTCTGCAACAACGACAGAAGACACTGCGAATATGCCGCCTATGGCAGGTGGCGTGGGGAATTTCGCACAGGGTCAAATGGGACAGCCGGGGCAGCAAATGGCGACAGGCATCTATGAAAGTGACGAGATTCTGGAAATCATCGATGAATATTATGAAGATATCAGTGATGACTGGAGTGACGCTCTAACGAATCTTGAAGAGATTTACGCAGATATTCAGGAAGCCATGGAAGATGAGCAGGAGACAAGTTCAACAACGCTTCAGGATATCATTGAAGATGTTCTGGATGACGCGCTTGACGACGATGTCACATATGATGACCTTTTGGAAGCCATAGAAGATATGGATGATGATGAAACAGACGACCTGAAGGATGCCCTGCTTGACGCAATTTTAGAGGGTGATCTGATGCTTGGCGGATTTGGCGGTGCCAACAGTGCAATGAGCGAAGTCACAGATAGCGCAAGGGAAGACATGGAAGAGGCTTACGAGCTTTACCAGGACCTTCTGACAGCTGTGGATGACGAAGATGATGACGAGATTGAAGATATTCTCGATACACTTCTTGAAATGCTGGAAGCACGCGTGGATGAAGCGCAAGAAATTCTGGACGATATGGAGTAGAAATCACCTGTAATCAGCCTTAAGGCAGATTACAAAAAAATCAAATCCCCAGCCAAGTGGTATGCACTGAATAAGTGCTTATCCCACTTGGCTGGGGATTTTTCGTTCTGGGTTTATCATGACACAAGGGAATCAGTTCACACGGTCAAGCAGCACCTTGTCTGCATCGTATAGCTCAGCGGGGTCGCTGTCGTTGTTCCAGATATTGTTGTCAGACCATTTCAGTGTACCTGTGCCCCCTTTGGCATAGACCGTAACCGTTTGGCCGGCTTCAAGGGTAAAGGCCGGGAAGACGTATTTCTGGTCTCCCTTGACACTGATGAGGGTATAGCCTTCAAGCTGAATGGCCTGACTTCCTATGTTCTCAATGTCAACTTCCTCTTTTCTTCGGTCGACCCGGGAGATTTTCAGATTGCTGATGACCACAAGGTCTGACTGTGGGTCACAAGCGCCCTGATCACTGTCGGAACTGGTCAGTCCCAGGGAAGCATTCACTTCATCCGGGTTGAGATTATCGAATTCATCATGGACTGTGCGCCCCTTTAGCGTATAGGTATAGCTGTAGTGACTTGGAATTTGTGTATCCGTATCGGGATAGGTGATGACGGCGATGAAGTCCGTACATCCCCCGGCATCACGGATGGATTTTTCCATGTAGGCCTGGTCACCATGGCGGTTCAGTGTACTATCCTGTGGGGTTATATTGTAGGCGTTTGAAACACCGCCGAGAGAATCTGCAATGACGTGTCCTTCATCGAGCACAGGACTTTCAGTGCCGGGGACCTTGGCTTCGTCAGCATAATATCGGCCAGTGGAAAGGACAGGTTCCGTGTCCTCATTTTGAAGGACGATTTCAGCTGCTCTTACCATGACCAGCTGACCATATTCATTGGTATAGGCCCAGTACTCTCTATCGCCATACCCAATATCCACCTTTGCATGGGGTTGACGAAGTCCTGACCGGTCCCCGCCATCAACGATGATTTGCGTGTTGTTTTCATATTTTTCAGCCAGATCCAGTGCATCTGTGTCAAGAGGTGCGGAACATGCACCAAGTGCCAAAACAGCTGCAGCCAGACAGAGCAGGTGTGTCGCTTTTTTAAGTTTCATAGTTTTTCCTTCCTTAAGCTCAGATAATTCGTGAAAGTATTGCCATTATAGCACTATGTGTATGCAAAGAGAATTCTGAAATCATCAGGACCCGCATAAAACACAAAAATTTTCGAACAGCAGGCAAAAAATCGTTCTAATATGCATATTTATTGGTATATATGAATAAAAGAGGTGTGTTCTATTGAAATCGGCGTCGATTCATACAATCTGAAGAGGCGCTATTGTTATATTTGCTACGTTAAGGGATTTGACTTCATGGGAAGAGGAGTGTGATGGTGTGAAGATGAAAAGAACAGCAGATTTTAGGGGGCTGCTCATGGTATTGCTGCTGATTGCAGCATTCACCGCATGCAGCAGCGAGACGGTTGAAGATAATGCGGGCGGCGCTCCAGTGGCCGGCAGTGAGAGCGCGGTAGCTGAAGTATCCATCACAGGCGCTGAAAATACCACAATCAATGAGCTCTCAGAGTTTGATCCCATGGCAGGGGTAGAGGCAGTGCGTGCAGACGGTACAGATCAGACTTCAGATATAGAAGTGGAAGGCACTGTGAATGTATTGAAGTCTGGAGACTATACGCTGACCTATAGCATTAAGGGAACGGATACAAGACTTACAAGAGTCGTGACGGTCACAAGTGTCAACGCGAGACCTGCAAACGGAACCTATAATTTCAAATTTGCCTCAGCCGATATGCGTCACACCTTTATGGCAGCTGCGGAGGACTACCTGCTGCACAATCAATATGCTGGTGTACCGCTTATTGCAAACGCAGGCTTCAATCTCTATTCCAGCAGAATGCAGCTCCTGAGTGAAACTTATCTGCCGGTCGTGCAGTTTGGTACGGAGTTCTCGACCATGGCCGTCGATGACAGCCATGTGCTTATGGAGGATGGAGACAAGGGAAAGGCCGGGGCGTACACACTGCGGACTGCGCTTTCTGACAATCCGACCCAGTGGAATCAATGGAAATACGACGACAATATTAGCGGCGGTCTTATGGGAAACTATTTGGATGCGCCTTACGTATACGAATTCAATGAGGACAAGACCGGTTATGTGCTGGCACCGTCCATGGCTTCGGGCGAGCCGGTTGCGGTAGGCGGCAGAGAACTGCCAAGCGGCAAGGTCGTATCCAACAAGTGGCAGTTCAGTATCAAGGATGGGCTGGTCTGGAAGTTCAATGACCATACAGATACAACCATGATTACAGATCCGACGATTACTGCGGTCGATTTCTACGATACTTACAAGCTGGCACTTGAAGAAAAATGGTTCAGAGCCATTAGCGGCGGCGGAGACTTCTGCACAAGCTCAAGTAAAATTGTCAATGCGCAGGAATTTGTAGATGGTACTGCAAACTGGGAGTCTGTGGGTATCAAGCTGATAAATGACACGACCATTGAGTTTGAATTTGTCGACGAGCAGTCCGGATGGAATGTGAAGTACTTCCTGGGCTCCTTTGTCATGTCGCCAATAAATTTGGAGATGTATGCAGTGCTGGGTGACCAGTACGGTGTAGATGAGAATACCATAGGCTACCATGGTGTCTACTATGTGGATTATTTTGAAAGTGACAAGATCATACGTATGGTTAAGAATGACCTTTACCATGATAAGGACAAGTACTTCTATACGGGCAGAGTCATGACCATTATAGACGATGCGGAAATGCGGTTCCAGGAGTTCCTTGCAGGCAAACTTGACGCAGTTGCACTGCCGTCGCCGCATTATGAAGAGTACAGCAGTCATCCTGGACTCAAGCGTGTGCCGGGTACAACAACCTTCAGAATGATGATCAATGGCACAGGATCTGTCGAAGGCCAGGTTGCCCAGTTCCCTGAAAGCACGTGGGTGCCTGAGCCGATTCTTGCCAATCAGGACTTTAAAATGGGTATGTATCACGCTCTGGACAGGAAAAAACTCGCAGAGGAAGTCATGAAGACTTCTCAAACACAAATGTATCTGTTTACAGATGCCTATGTGGTTGAAGCGGAGACCGGTATTCCATACAGGAGCACGCCGCAGGGGCAAAGTGTGGGTCTTGACCTGTCTCCATCGACTTACGGATATAATATCGACGCGGCCAGAGCCTATTTTGAAAAGGCGCTGGATACACTGGTCGATGCAGGTGTTTACAGTGATGGCGATGAAATCGGATTTGAATTCTATTACTTCAGCGGCAGTGAAACCCAGGAGCTCATGGCAACCTATATCAAGGACGCTCTCGAAGAAGCCTTTCAGAGTGACAGTCATAACATCAAGGTTACCGTAGAGATTATGCCGAAAGAGTTTCCGGGCATCTACTATGACCATATGATGATTGGTGAGTTTGATACCGCAGTGGGTGGCATAAGCGGATCGACCCTTGATGCGGCCTCATTCCTCGACACTTTCTGTTCTGACAACAGGAGTGGATTCTCCCTCAACTGGGGTGTCGACACATCTGAACCCGAAATTGAAATATCCTATTTTGATGATGAAGGTCAGCCGATTAAAGAGCTATGGTCCTACGATGGTATTGTATCGGCCCTGAATGGACAAGTGGAAATTTCAGACGGCATGGAAGTGAAATCAAATGAAGAATAATTGATGGCTGAAAGAAGATGAGAGGAAAGGGAAAGGAGGCGGTGTGAAATATGCTGAGATATATACTGATCAGAACGATGTGGATTTTCATATTGCTGGCAACCATTCTTACGCTGAACTTCACCCTGCTTAAACTGGCCCCTTCCTATCCGCCGACGACCAAGGAAGCGAAAAGCATCTATTTCAACAAGCAGGTCGCCGACGGATACATGGCATTCAGGCTGGTGACAAGCCCAGAGGAAATGATGGAAATCAGAAAGAAAATGGCGAGTGGAGAGACTGCGCGAAGTGCCTATTACGAAGACAAGGGTGATGTCATCCGTGCATTCGAGCCGATTCCCATTAACCGTCAGTATCTGTCCTGGGTCAAGAACGTGGTGACCAAGTGGGACTGGGGACTTTCTACGAAGGTGGAAGTGGGCAGACCGGCATTTGACATCATCAAAGAGCGCATACCGACGACCATGACACTGAATGTGATTGCCCTCATATTCTATATTCCCATTGGACTGACACTGGGAATCATCGCTGCGCTTGAGAAGAACCGGCCAGTGGATAATTTCATTTCCATAGCAGTCATGATTATGATTTCCATTCCAAGCTTTGTCGTCATGATTATGCTTGTCATGGTTTTCGGATACCATCTGGACCTTGTTCCGACCATCTTTCCAGCCAAGGACGCTCTGACGGCAATACGCATACGGGGCCTCGTCCTTCCTGTTCTGGCACTGACCTTTGGTCCCGTCGCAATGCTGACAAGAATGACACGGGCAGAACTCACTGAAGTCCTTACATCAGACTTTCTTCTGCTTGCCAGAACCAAGGGATTGACGCGAAGGCAGGCAGTCATAAGGCATGCAATGCGCAATTCCATGGTGCCATTGGTTCCAAGTATCATTTATTCCTTTGTGGGTATCCTGTCTGGCTCAGTCATTATTGAAAAGATCTATTCCATACCAGGAACCGGCCAGATATTCCTAAGAGCACTCACCAAGAACGCATATGACTACAATCTGCTACTCAGTGCAACCGCATTTTATACGGCTATTGGGCTATTTGCAGTACTCATTGTAGATATCACCTACGGTGTCATTGACCCGAGAATTCGAATGGGAGCCAGGAAATGATGTACGAAGAGGACGATAGGGTAAATCGAAAAATTGAAAAGGAAAAATTCGAGTTTGTCCAGAAAGGCCAGCGCATCTATGACCAGAAATTTGAAGGCAAACCCATCGGCTACATGAAAGATGTCTGGATGCGGTTCAGAAAGAACCCAACGAATCTGCTTGCATCTACGATCCTGCTCATTCTCATTGTGAGCTCAATCATCCTGCCGGGGATTTCTGGCAAGGAGTACAACAAGCTGGATGAGAAGCTGTCCTTTCTGCCGCCCCGTGTGCCCGTGCTTGAAAAGTTTGGCATCATGGACGGCACGGTCTTTGTCGAGAACATACCGGTCGACCTGACACGGGTGGATGACGCGTCGGGGCTCTACATGCCTGCCAACTACAACGTGAAGGCCATAGATTTGGCATCGCTGACCAACAGCAGTGTGCCAAGTGCTGAAAAATCGCCTTCTGTCATTAACGGGCAGTCTGTCCTGCGGCTCGACTACGATTCAAAGTATCTCACCGTTGAGTCTGAAGATTTTTACACGCTATCCATACAAAACAATGGCTATTTGGAAGTGGATGTGTACGACCTGGACAATCGCCAAGGCGGCCGTATTGAGGTCCTGCTTCAGACCGACTTCGGCGATGCCTACGATGTGGTGGCTACCCTGACGGAAGCGGGAAAGCACCGAATCATGGTCTTTGAAACCCTAGACGGACTCTACGCAGATATCACATCTAAAGTACAGCTCAGATATATCACTGAGAACAAGGGGGCATCTGCGGCTGTGTCAAGTCTTGCCCTCTATGATGAGCGCAGCCGTGAGCCTATTCGATTTGATGAGGGATACAAGCTTTCCAGTTACAGAATTGTCGCGGGAAAGGGCTCCTATCAGAGGCAGAACGGGACGATAATCACGGCCTCGTTCAGATACAACCGCTACATTGCCGCCTTTGATCTGACCCATGAAATCGCCTTTTCTTCAGTGGCCTATGACCAGCTGCTTGAAGCGTGGGGAGACACCGTGGAAATCATTCCAAATCCAGATAACCCTGACGGCTGGTATTTCAGTGAGGGCTTTCCCATTCGCGAAGTCATCAAAAAGAACGATTCAATCATTGTAGACGGCAAGTCCTATTCATCCTATGAAGTCTATCTGGACTACGCCGCCTATTTGGGCTATAAGGACCTGCCCTATTTCCTCTTTGGAACCTCTCAAGCGGGACGGGATATGTTCTCTCTGGTTTGGATCGGGCTTCGAACCTCCCTTTATATTGGCATTGTGGTCACGCTGATTAATGTCAGTGTGGGTATTCTTTTCGGATCCATTTCCGGCTATTACGGCGGGACGGTAGACCTTTTAATGCAGCGTTTCGCTGAACTGATGGGCAGGATTCCATGGCTTGTGGTCCTCTCCATCATGGTGGTTCTATTTGATCCGGGCATCAAGACCCTCATTATGACGCTGGTCATATCTGGCTGGATAGGAACCGCTAGTGTGACACGGATGCAGTTTTACAGGTATAAGGGCAGGGAGTATGTGTTGGCGTCCCGCACCATGGGTGCCAAGGATGCCAGACTCATTTTTAGGCATATTCTGCCCAATGGCATAGGGACCATCATTACCTCGAGCATTCTTTCAATACCAAGTGTCATTTTTACAGAAGCGGCACTTTCCTATTTGGGATATGGCATTGGACACGGACAGTCATTTAGCATCCTTGGACTCCACTTTTCCGGGGTATCCATTGGTGTGCTCCTTTCTGACGCAAGGAACTACCTTTTCAATTATCCCTATTTGACCGTGTTTCCAGCCGTAATCGTCTCTGTGCTGATGATTACTTTCAACATGTTTGGCAATGCCCTGCGTGATGCCTTTAATCCATCACTCAGGGGCATTGAATAGGGCTTATGGCAAAATAGATGGGTTGAGACAAGGGACTGGGGTTTATGGACAAGAAACTGACTGTGAAAAATTTAAGCATTTCCTTCAGAACCGTTACGGGGATGGTGAAGGCAGTTCGAAATGTGAGCTTTGACCTCTATAAGGGCGAAACCCTTGCCATTGTCGGAGAGTCCGGTTCTGGAAAATCGGTGACTGCACGGGCTGTCATGGGTATCCTGGCAGGCAACAGCCTTGTGGAAAATGGGGAAATCCATTATGACGGAGAAGATTTGCTCAAGATCTCAGAGGCGCAGTTTCACGAAATCCGTGGCAGTAAGATCGGGATGATTTATCAGGATCCGATGTCGAGCCTGAATCCGATTATGAGAATAGGCCAGCAAATCACGGAGGCTATGATGCTGAACGGGCATCATTTGGAAAATAGAATTGAAGCGCTTTATAAGACGGAAAGACTTGCCTATCAGGAGCTGACACGTGAAATTAGCCTGCTTAGGCAATTGATTCGAAATAAGAGCGATGACAATCCTGCGCGAGATGATGCAAGGGAGAGACTCAAGACACTCAAGCAGGAAGTGCCGGAAGTCAAGCGTAAGATGATTGTGGCAAAGAAGGATGCGACAGCAGCGGTTATGGCAGAGTATAAGCAAACAAAGGCAGACTGCCTTGAAGAAATCAGAGAAATACGCAGGAATAGACAGGGCCACCCCAAAAATGTCGTGCGGGCACGTGTTGAAGAGAAGAAGGAAGCGCTGAGACGCATTAAATCTGTGACAAAGCGCGAGGCCAGGGAAAGGGCTATTGAAGTCATGCGGGAAGTGGGAATCCCAGAGCCGGAAAAGCGATTCAAGCAGTATCCCTTCCAATTTTCAGGGGGGATGCGTCAGCGTATTGTCATTGCCATTGTCCTGACGGCCAATCCAGACATACTTATTTGTGACGAACCGACCACAGCCCTTGATGTGACCATACAGTCCCAAATTCTTGAGCTCATCAAGAAGCTGAAAGAGGAGCGTGGGCTGACCGTTGTCTTCATTACCCATGACCTGGGTGTTGTCGCCAATGTGGCAGACCGTATTGCCGTGATGTATGCGGGGAAGATACAGGAAATAGGCACCAGCGAAGAGGTCTTTTATGACCCCAGACATCCCTATACGTGGGCCCTGCTGGGGTCCATGCCCGATTTGACATCCAAGGACGAACTCGTAGCCATTCCAGGGACGCCGCCCGATATGCGGTTTCCACCAGAGGGAGATGCCTTTGCCCTTCGGAGTGACTACGCCATGAAAATTGATTTTGAAGAAGAGCCACCTATGTTTAAGATTTCAGAGACCCATTATGCGGCGACCTGGCTGCTCCACAAGGACAGTCCCAATATTTCAAAGCCAGCGATCCTCCAGGAGCGTATAGGGAGGATGCAGGAAATGACAAAGGAGCTTTTAGACGATGCAAGCATATAAGCCAGATGGGAATACAGAAAAAAAGAATGAAAACACAAATATGACGGCGCCTGTTCTCAAAGTCACGAATTTGAAGAAGCATTTTGAATCTGGATTTGGGAAGAGCAAACTGGTTGTGAAGGCTGTGGACGGCATCAGCTTTCAAATATTCAGAGGAGAGGTCTTTGGACTTGTTGGTGAATCGGGCTGTGGAAAGACGACAACCGGCAGAACCCTTGTGAGGCTTCACGAACCGACGGATGGCGCGGTGGAGTTCCTTGGAGAGACGGTCGCAGAAGGCTTTAAATCCAATATGGATGCCGTACATGCTGCGAAGCGGGTGCTTAAATCCTCTGCTGGAAGTGCAGAAAAGCTGGCAGCCAGAGCGTCCATAAAATACAATCGTCAGGAAATCCGGCGAATCAAGCGGGCGCAAAGTGAAGACCATGCAGACGTCATGGTGAAAATGCAAATGATTTTTCAGGACCCCATCGCATCTCTTGACCCGAGGATGACAGTCAAGGAAATCATTGCAGAGGGCCTGAAAATTGCGGGAGAAAAGAAGGAGGAAGTCATTCGCAGGCGGGTGGACGAGGTGCTCGATACCGTCGGGCTGGTACCCGAACATGCCAACCGTTATCCGCATGAGTTCAGTGGGGGTCAGCGCCAGCGGATTGGTATTGCAAGGTCACTGGTCATGAGTCCGGAGTTTCTTATTGCAGATGAACCCATCAGTGCCCTGGATGTATCCATACAGGCACAGATCATTAACCTTCTCAACAGGCTGCGTAAGGAATTTGGGATCACCATTCTTTTCATTGCCCACAACCTGTCAGTCATCAAGTATATAAGTGACAGGGTAGGTGTCATGCATTTTGGGCACTTGGTGGAAATGGCTCCGGCGGACAGGCTTTTCGAAAAGCCCTTGCATCCATATACAAAATCGCTCCTATCGGCTGTACCGCTGCCGGACCCTATTTATGAGAAGCATAGAAGGCGCATTAGCTACGATGCCCAGCAGGCGCATGATTATACCCATGAGGCGCCTGTTTTTCAGGAAATTGAACCGGGACATTTTGTGCTTGCAAACAGCGCAGAAATGACAAAATACAGAAGAGAGCTGATGGAGTCATGATACTGGTAAAACTCTTAAAGACAATAGGGGTGGCCCTTCTTGCAGTGGTGGTCATATTGAATTTTACCTATGATTTTGACCTGAGCTGGATACACGTTTCAAATGCGTTTTTTCTAGTGGGCATCCTATGTTTTTTCTCTGGGATCATTACAGCGACGCATGCACTTGACCTGTTTTACAGCATCAGGTATCTGACGGGTAAAATTTTTTCAGGCGCCTCAGCAAATGATTTCAAGTCATACGGCGCATACAGGGAGTACAGGGCCTTAAACAGGACGGAAAAGGGTAGACGCCAGTATGGTATCCTGCTCATCACTGGCCTGATATATTTGACACTTTCCTTTATTATGAGTATGGTATGGGGTGTATGATATGCCTTCCCACTATGGAATTGATTTTGAGAATAGATCAAGGGAATGGCTCGAGGATAAATTTCAGAATAAGTGACAGATAAAAGTCCGGAAAAACGAATACCGTTTTCCTGGGCTTTTTCTTTTGACAGGGGCCTTAGGGTGTGTTAATATCCTTAAGTCAAATAGTTAGATTTAAAACTATATTTTGGATTGTATAGATATTTATTTTCATATTTTTTGATATTCGTTTTGAAATACAGAAGATTTAAGTGAGACAAGGAGCCCTTATGAAAGAGACAAAAGATTTAGGCGTAAAACCCATTCCACAGCTGATTGCGAAATTTTCCATTCCAGCAGTTGTGGCAATGCTGATCAATGCCATTTATAACGTGGTAGATAGAATATTCATTGGAAAGCTGGTCGGTGAGTCTGCGCTTGCAGGTCTTACCATCTCATTTCCAATGATGATGATGATTTTTGCTGTAGCCAACCTCATTGGAATTGGTGGTGTGGCACTGCTTTCCATTCGACTTGGCGAGAAAGACTACAAGGGTGCCAGTCATGTGTTCGGAAACACAATATCCTTCGGTATCCTATTTGTGGTCATTATTCTGGCATCCATATTCTTTAACCTTAACGGGATTTTACATGCCTTCAATGCTGAAGGCGATGTCTTGATTTATGCCAAGGCCTATATGGAAATAATCCTCCTGGGTTTCATTTTTCAGATGATGGGATTCATACTGAGCAATTTCGTACGTACGGAAGGCAAGCCCTTCCTGTCCATGGTTGCCATGATTGCTGCCGCGGGTACAAATATCATTCTTGATTATGTGTTTATCAGCCTTATGGGTCTTGGTGTCGAGGGTGCTGCCTATGGAACCATTATTGGACAGTTTGTTGGGCTGGTCATTTACCTCAATTATTATTTCAGGGGCAGAAGCAATATTCATATTGCCTCGGCGGATTTTATCCCTGACTTCAAGCTGCTTGGAAAAATTATGGGAATTGGCATGTCGACCTTTGCCATGACGGTTGGAACGAGCGTTTCCATGATGTTTATCAATGCTTACCTGCAGGTTTACGGCGGTAATGAGGCCGTTACATCCATGGGTGCGATCAACAGTCTCTATACCTTCTTTATTATGCCAATCATGGGTGTGACACAAGGTGTACAGCCGATTATCGGATTCAACTATGGCGCCAAGCAGATGCACCGGTCCTATGAAACCCTGCGACAGAGCATTATTATCGGTATGGCATTTTCAACACTCGTATTTGTTGTCTTTGAACTCTTTGCACCGACCTTTGTCATGATGTTCCTCAATGAGGGGTCAGCGACAATCGGGATTGCGACAAAGGGACTTCGAATTTTCATTGCCATGCTGCCGCTGCTGAGCATCAACCTGATGGGCATTGCCTTTTTCCAGTCCATAGACAGAGGCCGTGTATCTCTGATGCTAGGTATGCTAAGACAGTTCCTATGTCTTATTCCCCTGCTCTTAGTGCTTCCGAAGTTCATGGGCCTTAACGGTGTGTGGATTGCGACGCCAATTGCAGACGGTCTAGCTATTCTGATTACAGGAAGCGTTCTTATGGTAAGATATCAGAAGGATAAGCCGGAACTCGATCGTAAAGCAAAACTTGTAATGGGGGAAGCATAATGGAACTGAATGCGACGATTAACCAGGTGTTCAGAATGAAGGGCAAATACGAGCAGACCTTCTTCAAAAGTTTTTTCAACGTCTTCAATTCACCGGACGGGCTGACACATAACCATATTCTCAGCATGATCATTCTGGATTTGGATGGACCATCGCGCATGTCCAATATCAGTGAAAAGCTGAGTCTTGAAAAGGGATCCTTCACACCGGTGGCCTGTCGTCTTATTGAACTGGGCTATGTGGAGAAGGTACGCGATGAAAAGGACAAGCGTGTTTATATTCTCACATTGACGGAAAAAGGTAGAAACTTCAGTCAGAAGTTCAGAACAGAGCACTATGAATTTGTAGAGATGATGCTTCAGCAGCTCAGTGAAGCGGATCAGACCATCTTCATCCATGCCATTTCAGAAATCTCCAGAATCATTGATAGCCTGGACGTATAGGATCATAAGGTGTGGGTGCTGAAATGATGCATACTTTTCAAGTAGGAGACCACCAGGCCCTGCAATAATAATAAAGGACTTTCCAGCTGTATGTAGAAATGGTGTCATAGTATATTTATAAGGTTAACTGTATGAAGTTATTCTCATAAAGTAAGGGCAGTCATAGGACGTAGCTGTTGAAAGGTGGTCATAATATGCAGAATATGGTGAAGGAAAAACTTGAACGTAAGGAAAAAGTATTTGGAACATTTTTCTGGTCCAGCAGCAATACCATTGCAGAGTCTTTGGGATACGCCGGACTTGACTACATAATCATCGATTCCGAGCACAGCACCATCGATACGGAAGGTACTGTGGACCTGATACGGACGGCCAAGCTGAGGAATCTGACACCCTTTGTCAGAGTACAGGACGTTTCGCGGGCGTCAATTCTAAAAATGCTGGATGCAGGCGCGGAAGCCCTGGTGATTCCTTGCTTGAAATCGGAAGAAGAAGTAAGAAGAATTGTTGAATACGGCAAGTATGCGCCGATTGGTCAGAGGGGATTTGCCTTCAGCAGACGTGCAGGCTACGGATATGAAGACTGCGCCAAAAGCATTGATAACTATTTCAAAGTAAGCAATGAAGAGACCCTGCTCCTGCCCATGTGTGAGACGGCAGAGCTGCTTGCAGATATTGAAAAGATTGTTGAGATTGAAGGCGTGGACGGTATTTTCGTAGGTCCCTACGACCTGTCCATTGCGCTCGGCATGCCGGGGCAGTTTGACGCGCCTGAGTTTAAAGCAGCCCTCAAGAGAATTGTAGAGGCCTGTAAGCAGGCTGGCAAGTACGCCATGATTTTTTCAAGCAGCAAAGAAGCGGCAAAAGAGCATTTGGCCATGGGTTATGATTCTTCAACCATCAGCATGGATGTACAAATGATTATTGAGGCCTACCGAAGGACCTTGAAGGCTATTAAGGCAGAAATTGAGTGATATACACATAGCAGGTGTTTTATAGATATGCAGACCATACATTATTTAGGTAAGAAATACCCCATCAAGGCAGTTCTTGATGAAAGTAGAAAGCGCATTTCCATTTCCTTAAGAGAGGATCATGTGCTCATAGAGACAAATAAGACCGAAGCTTATGATTATCAGGCAGATATTGCCCGTTTTTATAAAAAGCAGGCCAAGAAATACATTGAAGGCAGACTGCGGCATTTTCAGCCCGGTATAAAGAAAAAGTACAAGTCCTTCAAGATTGAGTCCAGTGATAAACGGTGGGGGAGCTGTAACAGCAAAGGTGAACTGACCTTCAACTGGAAGCTCATGCTCTTTCCTGCAGAGGCCATAGACTATGTTGTGGTGCACGAGCTCTGCCATCTTGAGCATCTTAACCATGACCGGTCCTTCTGGCGGCTTGTTGGCAAGCTGTGCCCGGACTACAAAGCCATTATGCCCATACTTGGGACATCGAAAACGCGCGACTTATAGCGCGTTTTTTTTTCATAAACTTCATATATTTTCAACACAGTTCTCTAAAAAGTTTTGCGTATTATAGATATGTGAAAAGGAAATCTGTATATTGCGGTGCCGTAGAAAGGGCTGCCGTGGTGGCAGGTTGGTGACTTAAGGATGATACTCAAGAAAATATATGACAGGAATGGTGATTTAGGTGAATAAGAAATATGTGATGGCCCTGCTCTGTGCCGGTGTTTTGACGGGCGCACTGATGACAGGCTGTGCTGCCTCTGATGAAGCGGAAAAGAGTAGTGGTGTTCAAAATGAAAGTGCGATAGTTCAAGAAGCGTCTGATGCGGATAAGACGGGTCAGTCGGAGGCGCAAGGTGATGCTGATGGCAATACGGCCATGGAGCCGCCGCAAGGTGCAGAAGGCGGTATGCCACCTGAAATGCCTGAAGGTGCAGACGGCGGTACGCCACCGGAACGTCCGGATGGTGAAGGTGGGGCTCCCCCAGACCTGCCAGATGGAGAAAATGGCGGCATGCCTCCAGGACAGCCGGGTGGCGAGAACGGCGGCACACCGCCAGAGCGTCCAGATGGAGAGAGTGGTGGGATGCCCCCAGGTCAATTTGATACAGGCAGTATAGATCATGGCACCTATGCTGCTGTACTGACTGAAAATGTGGCAGGAGAGACATTTGTTTCAACTGCCGACCAGGAAAATGCGGTACGTATTGAAGGGGATGTTGAGGTCTCTTTGGAAGCTGCTGTAATCAACAAGATCGACGGAGAAGCTGGGGCGGGAGATGCCAGCAACTTTTACGGCGTCAACGCAGGGCTGCTGGCTCTAGATGGCGCAGAAGCAAGCATTGAGAATTCCACAATCACAACGACGGTGAATGGCGCAAACGGTATTTTCTCCTATGGTGAAGGAACTGTGGTACGTGTAAGCGACTCTGAAATAGCGACAGACGGAGATCAGGCGGGTGGCATTATGGTTGCTGGCGGCGGCACAATGTATGTTACCGATTGTGACATAGAAACACAGGGGCAGTCTTCAGCAGCACTTCGCACAGACAGAGGCGGCGGAACGCTCATTGTAGACGGCGGAACCTATGTGGCCCACGGTGTTGGCTCACCTGCAATTTACTGTACAGCAGATATTGATGTGGAAAGTGCAGTCCTGACTGCTACCGGTTCAGAGGGCATTGTTGTTGAAGGCAAGAATTCCGTAGCTCTAGTGGACTGTGATGTGACTGGAAACATGCAAAATAAGAGTTCTGAAAATCTGCAAAATGTTATGATTTATCAAAGCATGTCAGGCGATGCTGATGTTGGAAAGAGCGCCTTCTCAATGACTGGTGGATCCATGGTTGCCAACAGTGGTGACATGTTTTACATAACAAACACATCGAGTGAAGTCTATTTGTCATCGGTGGCATTTACGCCATACAACGATGTTTTCATGCGTATTGCAGGAAACAGTTCAACTCGAAACTGGGGCACACCGGGTGAAAACGGCGGAACATGTGATTTGACTGCTGAAAACCAAAGCATTGATGGGATCTTCATTGTCGATGAAATTTCATCGTTGACACTCCGTTTGGAAGCGAAATCGGTTCTGACAGGTGCGATAAATCTGGAGAATGAAGGCGGCGCGGTTTCTGTAACTCTGGATGAAAACAGTGTCTGGAAGCTGACGGGTGATTCCTATATTACGGAACTTGGCGGACACATCGAAAATATTGAAATGAATGGTTATACCCTTTACGTGAATGGATCTGTCTTTGAGGGTTAAGCCGAAACTGCATAAGCGATTGATAAAAGAAAACAGGCATTCGAATGTATCGGGTGCCTGTTTATTTCTGTGCTTGCTCCTTATATGCTACAGTGATATTATAAGGTTTCAGATAAGCGTGATTGGAAATATGAATAGAGGTGACGGTATTGCGTCAGAAATCAAGTGGCGGTAAAAAGAAGAAGTCCGGAAGCAGCGGAAAATCCAATTACTTTGAAAGAAGTAAGGAAAGCAATAATGAAAGAAGTAATGAAAGAAATCAAGGAAACAATAAAGATAAAAACAAGGGAAATAGTAAAGAAAAGAATAAAAGAAGTGCGCACAGTGCAATTGGTGGACCTAAGCAAAATAAGTATGGAAAGCCTGGAAATAGCGCTTCTGGCCGAAACTCACACGGAAAAAACGATAAAGTCAAAGGTGGCGGTCGCATAGCTGAAGGTCTGGTGTGCAAGGGCCTTTCAGAAGCGTGCAAAGGCATTGTTGGGTGGAAAAATGGAACACTAGAAATTCCTGGCCTTATTCCGGGAGAAAAGGTGGACATCCAGCTCCATAGGAGTCGTCAGGGTGAATACGCAACCCTTGCGCGTGTGATGAAGCCTTCAAAGGACAGAGTGACACCGAAATGTCCTTACTTCGATGCCTGCGGAGGATGTCAACTCCAGCATATGAGCACGGAAGCACAGAAGCGGGTTAAGGAAGACACCGTAGGCAAGCTGCTCGGACACCACTGCAAAGTGGAGCCAATTATTACTATGGATTATCCATATGACTACCGAAATAAGATCCATGCCACTTTCGGATATGACAGCAAGCGTCAGATTATTTCTGGCATGTATGCAGAAAGCTCTCATAAACTCATAGACATTGACCGGTGTATTATTCAGGACCCGAGAGCAGACGCCATCATAGCCACTGTAAAGAAACTGGCCAAATCCTTTAAAATGGACCCCTATGATGAGGATTCACGCTACGGTTTTCTGAGACATGTCCTTGTGCGTGTCGGGAAAAAGAGTGGTCAGATTATGGTGGTCATTGTTGGCGGCAGCCCCGTCTTCAAGGGCAAGAAAAACTTTGTTAAGGCCCTCAGGGAGGCACATCCTGAAATTACGACCATTGTATTCAATATAAACGACAAGAAGACCAGCATGGTTCTCGGCGAACGGGAAACAGTCCTTTATGGAAGCGGAAAGATTATGGACACCCTCTGCGGGCTTGATTTTGAAATATCGCCAAAGTCTTTTTACCAGATCAATCACGAGCAGACGGAAAAGCTTTATGCTCTAGCCATAGACATGGCGGAGCTGACTGGAAAAGAAACCGTTCTCGATGCTTACTGCGGAACAGGAACTATTGGACTCATAGCAAGCAAAAAGGCAGGGAAAGTCATTGGCATTGAGCTCAATGCGGACGCTGTCCGAGACGCCGTTAAAAATGCCAAGCGCAATCATGCGGACAATGTCGACTTCCATAAGGGGGACGCGAGTGACTTCATGGTTCGTATGGCAAATAAAAGGCAGAAGGCAGACGTGGTCATTATGGACCCGCCGCGAAGTGGCAGTACGGAGGTTTTCATAGAAAGCGTGGTCAAACTTGCGCCAGAGAAAGTGGTCTATGTTTCATGCAACCCAGTAACGCTCGCACGTGATCTCGACCAGTTCAGCAAAAAAGGTTATAAGGTTCAGCGCATTGTACCGGTGGATATGTTTGCACAGACTTATCATGTGGAGTGTGTGGTAGCGTTGGAAAAGGCATAAAAAGATATATATAAAAGGTGTAGGGATAACCCTACACCTTTTTTTATGCTTCACTTACTGCGCATTCTGCGTGATGAACCTATAATCAAAGTTCTAAGATTTTCAGTCTACCGACAACCGCTTGGCCCACTGGTAAACATTATTGTAATAGCCGGTATTGATTGGATTAATGTGAACCTGATGGCCATTTGAAGAAGATGATGAAGCGTGAATAAATTCACCATTTCCAAGATAGATTCCTGCATGGTTCACAGTCACACTTCCAAGTGTCGCAAAGAAGACAATATCTCCAGGCTGAAGGTCTTCTTTTGAAATAGTCGTGCCCTTTTGACTGATTGCGCTTGCACTGTGGGGCAGTTCAATGCCATAAGCCTGTTTAAAGCAGTATTTCACAAAGCCGGAACAATCGAAGGAATTTGGTCCCTCCTGAGCCCAAGCATAGGGAGAACCCAGTTTGGACTTAGCAATATCTATTAAATTGCTGGTATCTGCGCTGGCGGGTACTAAGATCTCATCGGCAGCTTCATTTTGCGGGCTTACGGGCGCGGCAGTATTCTCAAGGCTAACGAAGTCAGCAAATACGTAGCCTTCAACGCCATCTTGTGTCGTGATGCTATACCAGTCGTCCTGCTTTGCATGAACTCTAATTTCCGCATTAGACAGTTGACTTAAAACCCTGCCTTCTTCAACAGAAGGTGTAGCGCGCAGATTCACATTCTGCCCGAGGACATAGCCTGGGCTAAAGGGATCAACCACTTGTGCGTAGTCAGCTGATATATAAGCCGTTTGCCCAAGATAGCTTGTTTTATACCAGCCATCTGCCAGGTCTGAAGTCATAATCACGGTCTCGTGATCAAGCTTGCCTAAAATAGATGCGTTCAGGCTCATGTCCTGTCTGACATTGAGCGTATTTGCTGTAATCTTTACCGACTGATAGGTTTCTGCAAATCCTAAGTTGCCTGTCAGTAAGAAGGCGATTAAACATACTGCGAGTGTTTTTGTGTTTTTCATGACCTAACCTCGTCTATTATTCGAAATGCGTCGTATCCTACCTAATCATTATATATGATGTTACCGCAAATGCAATTTACAGTGTGGTGTCAGTTTGACTTAAATAGTGGTATAATCATTTTTCTATTTACTATGATAAAATAAAATGATAGCACACTGCGCTGAATACGAAATGAGATGACTACATGAATAGAAAATTTAAAGATTTCGAGCTGTCGGATGAGATTTTAAAGTCCCTGCACCTGCTTGGATATGAAAAACCGACGAAGGTACAGAACCGTGTACTGAACGACATTTTGGACCACAAGGACATTATTGTAAAATCGCAGACTGGAAGCGGAAAAACAGCTGCCTTTGCCATCCCTGTTTGTGAACTTGTCGACTGGGAAGAAAACAAGCCGCAAGCACTGGTCATAACACCAACACGAGAACTGGCCATGCAGGTACGCGATGAAGTTTTCAATATTGGCCGATTTAAGAGAGTGAAAACATGTGCAGTTTTCGGCAAGGCGCCATTTGAAGTGCAGGCCAGAGAACTCAAGCAGAAAATGCATATCGTTGTCGGCACACCAGGTCGATTGATTGACCATCTAGACCAAGGGACATTTGACCCTTCAATGATCAAATACCTGATTATCGACGAAGCGGATGAACTCATGAACATGGGCTTTATCGAACAGCTTGAAGAGATCCTTGAGCATCTGCCGTCAGACCGGGTAACCCTCCTGTTTTCAGCAACCATTCCGGAGGATATCAAGCATCTTTGCGACAGCTATATGAAAGATCCTGATCTGATAGAGATTGAGAGTGAAAGCAGGGCCCTCGACAGAATCGAGCAGCAGGTCTATTTCGCAAGAAACAAGGAAAAGACCGCCCTTGTCAACGACATTCTTGTTGTTGAAAATCCGGATACATGTATGATTTTCTGTAACACAAGGATCGCAGTAGATGAACTCTATGACGATTTCAAAGATATGGGGTATCCGTGCGGACGCATTCACGGCGGTATGAACCAGAGGGACAGAATGCGTGAAATGGACAGCTTCAAGAAGGGGAAATTCAGGTATCTCATTGCCACGGGTGTTGCGGCACGTGGTATAGATGTGGACGATGTTTCCCTGGTGGTGAACTATGATTTCCCAGAGGATGAGGAAAGCTATGTGCATAGAGTAGGCCGTACCGGCCGGAAGGACCGCATGGGCAAAGCGGTTTCCTTTGTGACAGATAAGGACAAGGCAGCGCTTCATGCAGTGGAGCAATTCGTTGAACTCAGCCTTGCAGTCATGGAGGCTCCAGAGGAATCAGTCGTGGAAGCGGCAGAGCCTGCATTTATGGAAAAGCTCAACAAACGTCCGAAAATGAAAGAAAACAAGGCGGCCAAGCTCAATGATGGAATTTTAAAAATTCATATCAATGCGGGCAAGAAGCAGAAAATGCGGGCTGCAGATATTGTTGGGACCCTGTGCAGCATTGAGGGCATGACAAAGGATGATATTGGTATTATAACCATTATGGATATTTCAACATATGTTGAGGTGCTGAATGGAAAAGGGGACAAGGTTCTGAAAACCCTCCAGAAGAAGACTCTAAAAGGGCGTATCAGGAGGGTAAGTCGTGCGGATGAGGAGCTTTTCCCGGGTGAGCGCAACGCACGCAGAAGACACAACTGATATTGAGTGAATCCATAGAGATAGAAGTGTGAAAAAATCAAAAAGGTTGCAGGGACAGGGGACTGTCCTTGCAACCTTTTTATATTCCGAGAGAGGGTATTACTGGGTCAAAACGCAGGTACGCGCATTTTAAAAGGGGCTGGTATTACAGGGATTTGTGGCACAGCCACCAGTCTTTGCATGTAAACTTGCCGGCCTTGGCATCTTCAAGACGCTCAGCCTTTAGCGCTTCAGTTCCAGCAGGTGGAATGATGACATCAGAGCCAAGCCACTCGTTGTTGGGATAATTTTCAGGAGCGGCTACGCCGTTTGCATCAGTTACCTGAAGGGCGTTGAGTGCACGAAGAACCTCGTTAACGCTTCTGCCGATTTCCTGTGGGTAGTACATCATCAGACGCAGAATCCCTTTTGGATCGACGATGAATACAGCCCTTACTGTATTTGTTCCCTTACCTGGATGCAGCATGCCCAGCGTGTTTGAAACGACGCCGAGTTCGTCTGCAATAACTGGAAACGGAATTGTTGTATCTGTATTTTCATTGATCCATTCAACCCATTTTATATGTGAGAAGACCTGGTCTACAGAAAGTCCAATCAGTTCGGCATTCAGTTTCTTGAATTCATCGGCCTTTTTGGCAAATGATACGAACTCAGTTGTGCACACTGGTGTGAAATCGCCTGGATGGCTGAAAAGAACGAACCATTTTCCGCTGTAATCGTCAGGGAGATTCTTGACACCATGTGTCGTTTTGACTTCCAGTTGAGGGAATTGATCACCTAGTAGGGGCAGTTTTGCTGTTTCCATTTTTGTCCTCCTTAGTTATTCATAGATTGAAGTCTATATCTGGGTTTTATTTCATATGTAGAGATAAGACTTTTGATATCACTGTTAATTTGTATTGATTACAAACTAATAATAACAACAGAAAAGGCATATGTCAATAACTATTCTGATTTTTTTTTTACACAAAAAGACAAGTGCCGCAGGGCACTTGTCTTAAAAGCTTGTCATATGTGGGTGATTTCATTATTCGGTCAGGGTAAACACCGGCCGAATTTCACCAACCTTCTCATTCTTTGTATTGATATTTTCTTTAATATGGAATGATTCGAGGGCTTTCATTTCAGCCACATCAAGGACGTCGAGCTGCTTTAATACTTCCATGACAACGCTGGAGAGAACCTTCACGTTGCCGTCTTCAATCTTAACGGCGATTCCAATGCCTTTTTCAAGGAGGCCGACACAATAGACTGCTTCGGCGCCGAGCTTTCCAATGACTTTTCCATTGGACTGCGCCATGAGCTCAGAGCAGAATCCGCCAGTGCCTGCAACCATTTGGGGATAGCTCTTCATGGACTTCACAACAAGGTCAGCAGCTTTCTTACGGCTGCCTTCAAGTACAGATGTATTGGCAAGCTTCGCATATGAGAGTGCCATGTTGAATAGGGGGAGCTCAAAGACAGGGACACCGCAGCCATCGGTTCCAATGCCGATATCGTCTGTTTTAATTTCACTGAGGTCGGCGACCGTTTCAAGCATCATTTGCTGTACCGGATGGTCCAGAAGATCATATGTTTTCAAATCATACTTCTTATGTTCAGAAATAGCGAGCATGCCAGCATGTTTTCCCGAGCAGTTGTTGAAAATGCGCTGCTTGTTTTTTCCTGCCCTGCAGAGGGTTTGTGTGACTTCCTCGTTAAGTGAGTATGTCTTGCCAAGGAGAAGGGAATCTTCAGTGAGTCCGATCTTTGAGAAAATTGAGCTTACAGCATCAATATGGAAGGGCTCGGCATAGTGCGAAGAACACATGACAGCGAGTTCAGACGGGTTTAGGCCATAAGCCTCATAAGCGCCAGATTCTACAACGGCCATGGCTTGAAGCGGTTTTGCCGACGAGCGTATAAAGGTTCTTTTATATGGATTGCCCACATACTTGATAAGTTTCTTGTTGTAATCAACAACGGCAATATCACCACAGTGGATGTTTTCAGTACGCCCCCCGCGTGTCACCTTCAACAAAATTTCAGACATTTTATGTCCCCCTTTTTTTATATGCACTACCTCATGAATTTTATTGCGCTCTAGTTTCTAAATGTGTATACTAAAGGAAAAATACAGTCACTATTGAATACTTTTGTTAACGATAGTATACAATAGAATACGATGGTATACAATGGGTAGGGAAAAAATAATGGATGATCTAGTCATAATAATTGGTGCGAACTTAGCGCAAATAAGAAGAGAACGGGGTCTCAGCCTCGATAATGTCGCTGAACTGACAGGTGTCAGCAAGGGCATGCTCGCCCAAATTGAAAAGGGACAGAAAACACCCAGTGTAACGATTCTGTGGAAGATTGCCAATGGCCTGAAAGTCTCTATGTCAGCACTTATGAAGAACAGTCAGTCTACTGTATCGGTTTTGTCGCTGAGCAAGTCGAGTATGCTCAGTGAGGACGAAGGCAAATACAGAACTGGGTCGCTGCTTCCCTTTGATGTGGAAACAAAGTTCGAGGTCCTTAGAATGGAGCTCGAGCCAGGGGGCATTCATGAATCCAGTGCCCATACCAATGATGTCATGGAGTATGTCCTTGTCGCAACTGGACAGCTTGAAATTGAAATTCAGGACAAGACTTATAAGGCCAACAGTGGCGACGCCATCATGTTCCAGGGCGATGTAGACCATAAATACATCAATCGTGGCGAGGAAACTGTGAGCACCTTTATCGTCATCTATTACGGTGGCTAGCTGTAAGAGTTAACATGCAAATAAATGCCGATCGAGTTTATACTCGTGTCAGGCATTTATTTTTTTGCAAATTTCCAGTGATTTTATTTCGGCCTCCGAATTAAATGAATTGACATGAATAGAGTAAACTGGTAACATATTTAAGCAATGGTTCGAAATCGTACAGTTCGAAAATGAAATATATAGATTTCATTATGAAAGGATGTGGCAAGATGCAGGCTGAGGCGGAAGATAAGTTCGGGAGTGTCCTGACCGTATTGATTATTGGGACATTTATTACGGTTCTCAACAGCAGTTTGATTAACATTGCCCTGCCCAATATGATGACGGTGTTCGGTGTATCGCTGGAATCAATACAGTGGGTTGTGACAGGATACACGATTGCTCTTGGAACGGTTATTCCCCTGTCGGGTTATTTGTCCGATTTGATTGGACTTAAGAAACTCTACATCATCGCACTGGGAATCTTTACTGCCGGTTCGCTCCTGTGCGGAATTTCCTGGAGCTGCGCCTCCATGATTGCCTTTCGAATCGTTCAGGGAATTGGCGGGGGCATTATCGGGCCTGTTGGAAATGCCATTCTGTTTAGGAGCATACCTGCTAAGAAAATTGGCGTGGCTATGGGAATCTACGGGATTGCAGCAATGGCTGCACCGGCTATTGGACCAACCCTTGGCGGTTATGTCATTGAGCACGTAAGCTGGAGAATGCTTTTCTATATGAGCGTGCCATTTGGTGTCATAGGGGTTATAACAGGCGGCGTTCTGCTTGAGGAGTTTCCAAAGAACAAGCTTGGAAAGTTTGACAGCATTGGGTTTGTAACATCAACCGTGGGTCTTGTATGTCTTTTTTATGTCATTGGCAAGTGGAACAGCATTGACTGGTCTCAGATGCAGTATCCCCTCATGCTGGCAGTCGGCATTTTTTCAATGCTCATGTTTATCGTCAATGAATGGCTCCATCCAAACCCGCTGCTGGATTTGAAAATTTTGAAGAACTATGGGTTCACAGCATGGACTTTGGTAGCCTGTTCAGTAAGTATGGCGATTATAGGCGTATCCTATTCCATTCCGATGTTTCTTCAGAACATTATGCGGTATTCTGCAATGAAAACGGGAATCATCATGTTTCCAGCTGCCATAGCGACAGCCCTTACCATGCCCATTAGCGGTAAGCTCTTTGACAAATATGGGTACAAGGTTATTATGCTGCCCGGGCTGTTCCTGTATATTCTCATATCCTATCCGCTGTCCCATATCAACACACTGACCAGTGCGTCTACAATATCTGTTTTGCTTCTGATACGCGGTCTGGCCCTGGGGATGATCATGATGCCGCCCTCAACCATGTGCATGCGGTATGTTAAGAAGAAGGATATCAGTCAGGCAACCGCCCTTTCAAATATCATGCGGCAAATGTCGAGTACCTGTGTTGTTGCAGTCATTACAGCCATAATGCAAAGACAAATCAACTTGAGCAGCACACGAATCATGGATCAGGTATCTATGTTCAACCCAATCAGCACACAGGCGGTATCTGCGCTCGTGGGTGCGTATAGGGGGGCTGGATACGCCCTTGCTGAGGCTAAAGTGGCGGCAATGTCAGCACTTGGTGGCTTGATTCAAAAACAGGCCTATGTTGAAGCGATTGACAGCATACTGCTTCTTATGGTCTTTGCAGCGATTGGAACCTTTATATTTGTGTCGTGTATCAACATGCCGCTTGAAATCAAGCGCATGCTAAGAGGGGAAGAGGAACGTCTTTGTGAGGAGGCTGGAGACTAATGGATGAAAGACTCGAAAAAATATGGAATTTGCATCATAAAATTCACGGAAAAATCCGCAAGCGGTCCATGCGCTATTATCAGGAAATCGGTGTTTCATATAAGGAAGTTCTCTTATTCAACACAGTCAGAATCAATCCCAATATTACCCTTGGAGAACTGAGTGCGCTCCTTGGGCTGTCGAAAAGCACTGCGTCGTCTATGGTAACCAGAATGGTGGAGAGTGGAATTATCATACGAGAGGTTCCAAGTGATAACCGGCGGATTGTTCACCTGAGAATATCACCGGATTATAAAAGCAAGCCTGCAATCATCGAGAAAAGAAATCAAATGATCAGCGAATTGTTTTCTGAGATGAACGATGAAGAAATCAAGGCAGCCCTAAAGGGCCTTGAGCTGATGCACGCTTTGATGAAGGAATAAATGTGTAATACCACTACAGATGGATTCGAACGGTTGAGGTGAAATGAATGAAGAATAGAATTATAGCAGGACTGTTGACCTGCCTAGTCCTAAGCGGATGTACCGCACAGGCTATGGAGGTGAGCGCCCCTTCTCAGGAAGCGATTGCGGAACCTACTATGGAGGACCGTGCAGGGAAGGTCTTTTATTTGGCTGGAAGGGTTAAGGCGGCTCAGTCGGCAGATATTTCAGTGCCTTTTACAGGTCAGGTCAGCGAAATATACGTCCAGGCTGGCGACAGCGTTAAAGCTGGTGAACCTATGGTTCGCTTTGAGAGTTCAGAGGCTGAAGCAAAAGTGGAGGTAGCAAACAGAGCGGTTGAATTGTCTGTCGCAAATTATGAAAAGGCAAAAAGTGGCGCCCGTTCTGAACAATTGTCTCAGGCGAAATCAGCTCTGGAGTCCGCTGCACTGAACTATGAAAATACCAAGAAGGATTTTGACAGACAGCAAAAGTTATATGATGCAGGGGCTGTTTCAGATATGACTCTGGAAGCGTACAGGCTTAAGCAGGTGAGTGCAGAATCAACCTACACCAATGCCGCAAAGGCTCTCGAAATACTTAAAAGCGGTGAAAGTGCCTCCTACATGAACGTATTGCAAAAGCAGATTGACCAGGCAAATGCATCTCTTGAAGCGGCGCAGGCGTCTCTCGAAAAGATGACAGTGAAGGCGCCTTTTGATGGGATTGTAACAGATGTGCCGGTCAGAGCCGGCGAGTCGTATTTATATAAGACGGCGCTGGTAACCCTTGAGAACCAGAATGAACTTACCGTGGATGCTTATGGTCCGCCAAGCGCTGTTGCACATTTTGCTGCAGGCGACCGCGTTTGTGTTCAGGTTGCAGAATGTCCGCAGACGGAGCTGGAAGGAAACGTAGAATGGATCGGAAGCAGTATTGATGCGAAAAGACAGGATATACTGGTTCGTATCACACTGGATGCGGCGCCTGAATTAATGGCGGGCATGTTTGCAGAAATTGCGCCGTCGAACTAGGAGGCTATCATGGAAAAACGTAAAAAACTGCTCGTTCTCATTGGCGCGGCGTTCGCTGCTGTACTGGTAGGCATTGTTGTCATCTTTACGATGAACAATTATCTGTATGTGTCAACAGAAGACGCACGTGTCACCGGTGACATCGTGAAAATCAATTCTCAAATATCCGGAAAGCTGGTCTCATCGGTGCTTGAAGAAGGCATGACGGTTCATAAGGATCAGATTGTTGCGCGGATTGAAACGGCAAATCTGCCGGACCAGTCCATAGAACAGACCCTCCTTAGGGCACCTATTGATGGGGTGGTCATCAAGAAACAAGGAACCGTAGGTGAAATCACTTCAGCAGGACAGACCATGGGAATGGTAATAGATCCGGATAAGCTCTACATCAGTGCGAATATTGAAGAGACAGACTTGAACAAGCTTAAGGTAGGTCAGGAAGTTGATGTGAAGATTGACCAGTATAAGGGAAGCAAGTGGACAGGCACTGTGGCTTCGATCGGTGAGGCGACAAACTCAACTTTTTCACTCTTGTCTTCGTCAGGAAGCACATTTACCAAAGTCGTTCAAAAGGTACCGGTACGCATAGCCCTGAGCGAAGAAGAAGTCAAGCTCCGTCCGGGAACAAACGCGACGGTAAAGATCCATATTCACTAAAGCGCTGTAAAATGGGGTCCCCTTCATTGCATTTGTAAAAATATTGCTGAATTTTCAATAAAATTGCAATAAGGTATTTTTTATAATGAAATTTTGCGTTATAATAGCCTTACACATGGGGCTATGGCGCAGTTGGGAGCGCGTCTGACTGGCAGTCAGAAGGCCAGGGGTTCAAGTCCCCTTAGCTCCACCAAGGCATGGCGTAAGGTTAACGGGACGCGCATCCCAACTACACCATACGCCTTTTTCATGTCAAAATTGCTCGTACGTGTGCGAGGCTGATCTTTTGGGGTCAGTTGAAGGGGTCAGGCGGCCTCATATTATGTAAAATTGAATACAAAAACAACTATCAAGGACTTTATGATGAACGCAATCATAGGGTCCTTTTCTCGTTAGAAAGGAAGATGATTATGGCACGTGTCATGTTCATGCGTAAAGACGATAAAGCACTGGTCAAAGATCTTTATGAACAGTACAGAAAGAGTTGTCAGGTACGGAATCTGAGTGAACGCACCATCAAGTATTACGATGATTGCATCCATGAATTTCTCAAGTTTGCTGGTGAAGGTTTGGAGTTGCCACAGCTCACCTCAGAATTAGTGGAAGACTACATTCTGTATATGAAAGATAAGGGGCTGGCAGCCACATCCATCAACACCTATTTGAGAGGCATCCGTACCCTTGTCAACTGGCTTGCAAAACGCCGTTACATTGAGGCCTTTAAGGTAACCCTAATCAAAGAGGAAGAAGTCATTAAAAGCACCTACAACGATGCTGAGATCCAGTTGATGCTGGTCAAGCCTGATATTAACAAATATGACTTCACCGATTATCGAAACTGGGTCATGGTGAATATGCTCTTAGGCACAGGCATTCGTTTATCGACCCTTATCAGCATCCGTATTGGTGACCTCGACTTATATAACCAGCTCCTGTCTACGCGTCACAACAAGAACCGAAAGATGCAGATGATTCCCCTCTCAAAGACGCTCATCAATATACTTCAGGAGTACCTGACTTATCGCAACCATAAAGATGACGATGAAATCTTGTTCGTTACAGTGTACGGGACGCCCTATACACCGAATGGCTGTTATCACGCAATTATGCGGCACTGTCACCAGAGAGGCATTGAACACGCCAATGTGCATAAATTCAGGCATACTTTCGCAAAGAACTGGATCATGTCAGGCGGTGATGTCTTTCGCCTGCAAAAGATACTTGGGCATAGTTCCATGGAGATTGTGAAGAAGTATGTCAACATTTATGGCGCTGACTTGACGAAGGACTTTGAAAAGTTCAATATCCTTGATCGGTTTGAGAAGCCGAAAAAGGCTATCAAAATGAGGTGATAGTATTGCACCCCTTCGGACAATCTTGTTGGGGGGATTGCTCACAATTTCTGTCTAATCCAATACAAAACCACATAGAATATGGTATGGAAGATAATGAAAGTGTATAATAATATTAGCGGTTGAAATGATGTTAATAGCAATAGTTCAACTGGTAGGAATGATAATAGAACTACACTAGAGTGAAATAGATGAGCAAATTGTAGATTCGTAGGAGTTTATGATTGCATGTTGTAATATAAGAATTAATGATGGCGAGGTGAATTATGTATATACAAAGGATTCATTTACAAAACTTCAGATGTTATGTAGACAGTGAGATTGAGTTCAATGATAGATTTAATCTTATAGTGGGCAATAATGGATTTGGAAAAACTTCAATTCTTGAGGCAATTGCGATTGGTATTAGTGCATACATTGGTGAAGTAAAAGCTTTACCGGCAAGTAGTAAGCGTAATATAATTCCTAAAGATGTGCGGATTAGGAGAATTGCAGGGATTAGTGAAATTGTTGAAATCGCTGAACAATATCCTGTAAAACTTGAATTTGAAATGCTTCATAGAGGGATGTTTTTACCATATGCAAGAATCAAAAAGAATAAAGGAGCCAATACCGTATTTGAGAACTCTAGAAACTTCATGCGATATGCTTCTGAGGATATGGCAGACGGATTTGATGCGGATCAAATTATCACGGAAGGTAAAAAAGAAATTTTACCAGCATTCGCTTATCATGGTACAGGTCGTTTGTGGTCACAAGCAAGTGCTAAGAAAGATGTTAACAATAGAATCAATGGATATGAAAATTGCATTAATCCTATATCAAATGTTAAACAGTATACAAAATGGATCAGGGATATTCGGCGATATGAAATTGATGAAGGTGTAGATTCTGAAGAACTAAGAGCACTATATGATGCTGTTGAAACATTTCTTGGAAAAGGATCTAAAATAAGCTACAAGATTAAGGATAAGGCGATACTTGTCACGCTACCTAATGGACAATCATTACCATTTGATTTGTTGAGCGATGGTTATAAGAATGCGATTGGTATTGTACTTGATACAGCATATAGGATGATTAGATTGAACCCATGGCTAAGAAAAGAAGCCGTAAAAGAGACACCTGGAATCCTTTTAATAGATGAAATCGACTTACATTTACATCCGTCTTGGCAGAAAAGAATAGTTGATGATCTTAAAAGAACATTTCCTAAAATGCAGATTATTGCAACGACTCATGCGCCTATAGTAGTCTCAAGCTGCGAGGCAAATGAACTAATTGTATTGGATGCTGAATATAGTAAAGAGACTGAATATGACATCAAAATTAAAAGAACTAAAACAACTAAGGGATGGATGGCAGAGGATGTACTAAGCGATATTATGGATGTCGAATCATCCAGAGATCTTGAAACAGAATTCATGATTAAAGAATATCATCGTCTATTTGCAGAGAAAGTACAAGAGGGACAACCATTTGAAGTTGAAGGTAAATTAAAAGAGCTTCAAGATAAACTAATATCTAGATTGCCATCTAATGATCCAGCGTTGACATTAGCAAAATTAGATATCTTAGATATGATGGAGTAAATATGAGAAAAGTTACACGTAGCAGTGAACCTCAAATACTTAAAGAAAATAAAGAAGAGTGGACCAAAATCCTTCTTAAGAAGTATGAAGAAGCTGATAAGAAGATTACAAATGTTGCTTCTGAATATAAAAATCAATACAAGTGTCAAGATGTTAATGATCAACTCAAGATTATGTATGGTGATTATTGCTGTTTTTGTGAAGGTGAAATAATATCAACTGGCTATGAAGAGATTGAGCATTTTAGACCAAAATCAAAGTTTCCAGAGCTGTGCTTTGAGTGGGAGAATCTTCATCAGATATGTACAAAGTGTAATAAAAAAAAGAATAACAAGTGGGATGATAAGTACCCCATATATGATCCTGTTAAAGATGATGTCAATGTAAAATTGCGCTATAAAGGCCCAGAGATTATCTATGATATTGGTGATAAAAGAGGTGAAAACACAGTAATACACTTGGAATTGAACACCAGACCGGGTTTGATTAATTGGCGATCAAGGTGTTTTCTTAAGGCACAGGAGTATAAAAAGTCTGGTGCAAGTGAGGAAGTGAAGAAAACTCTAATTGAAGCACTTAGATTGACACATGGACAATCATCTTTTGTAACTTATCTTAAGAATTATTTAGAGGTTTGATATGATGGTGTTATAGACTGTATTTATATAGGGATATTGTTGTACAACTGTGAGCGAAGCTGATCACTAAAAGTCAGTTGACCGGGTCTGGTAGCCTCATTTTATGCAAAATTGAATATGAAAAGAGATAAATTAAGGACTTTATGATCACTGAATCATAGGGTTCTTTTGTTGTTTGGAATGAGGTTAAAATAGTGAAAAAAGATTCACAAGAATCTTTCCGAACTTATTCAGACGGACTTAAACTTGGCACCAATATATGGAATGTAACATAACGAAAGTGTATAATGGCATTAGAAGCTAGAAAAACGTTAACAGCGTTATTTCATGAGCTAGTCGAATCAGGAGGCAAGGCAAAATGATTACAGGTGAACTGAAAAACAAAGTAGACAAGATATGGGAAATCTTCTGGACGGGCGGCATCACCAATCCGTTGTCCGTAATTGAGCAATTCACATACTTGCTTTTCATAAAAGGCTTAGACGATAAACAGAATGATTTAGATCAGAACGCATCACTGCTTGGCATTGAATCCAAGAAAATCTTCAAAGATGATCAGCAACACCTTCGGTGGAAGAACTTTAAACAAGAAGGCGCAGAGAAAATGTATAATGTGGTCTCTAAAGAAGTTTTCCCATTCATTAAGAATCTTCATGGGGACAAAGAATCTGCATTCTCAAAATACATGGATGACGCAATCTTCATGATCCCGACGGCTCAGATGCTTGAAAAGATTGTGACCAATGTTGATACTTTACCGATGAAAGGTAGAGATGCAAAAGGTGACCTCTATGAACACTTGCTGTCGAAGGTTGCAACGGCTGGTACAAATGGTCAGTTTAGAACACCAAGGCACATTATTAAGATGATGGTAGAACTCATGAAGCCAACACCATCGGATATCATTGTTGATCCAGCAGCGGGTTCGGCTGGGTTCTTGGTAGCAGCAGGGGAATACCTGCATAAGAACAATCAAGACCTGTTCAACGTTCAAGAGCTAAAGCGACACTACAATGAAGACATGTTCTTTGGATTTGACATGGACAGAACCATGCTGAGAATTGGCGCAATGAACATGATGCTTCATGGTGTGGAACGCCCCAATATCATGTACAAAGACTCTCTGTCAGAGCAGAACAAAGACGATGAAAAGTATACGCTTGTTCTTGCAAACCCACCCTTCAAGGGATCGCTGGATTACGATTCCGTATCTGCAGACTTGCTTAAAGTGACAAAGACGAAAAAGACAGAGCTGCTGTTTTTGGCACTCATGATTCGCATGCTTAAAAAAGGCGGACGCTGTGCAACCATCGTGCCAGATGGTGTGTTGTTCGGCAGTTCCAACGCACATAAATCTATTCGTGAGGAGATTGTTGAAAAGCATCAGCTCCATGCAATCATATCCATGCCAAGTGGTGTCTTTAAGCCTTATGCAGGTGTTTCTACCGCAATCATGATATTTACCAAGACCGGTGCAGGCGGGACAGATAAAGTTTGGTTCTACGACATGAAAGCGGACGGTCTGTCACTAGATGATAAACGGCAACCCGTTGGAGAAAATGACATCCCTGATATTATAAGCCGTTATCACAGCCGTTTTGAAACAGAAGTCGATAGAGAGAAAACCGAGCAGTCTTTCTTTGTGTCAAAAGAAGATATAAAAAGTAACGGGTACGACCTGTCCATTAACAAGTACAAGGAAGTTGTGTATGAACGCATTGAATATGATGCACCTTCTGTCATTATGGGTAGAATTGACAAGATTGATGATGAAATTAGCACTTTGAAGGAAGAACTGAAGACGCTGCTAAATTTAGATTTGTAGGGATGATTAGATGAAAAAATATAAATTAGAAGAAATCTGTTCGTTAATTACTGATGGAACACATCAAACACCAGTATATTGCGAAGATGGTGGTTACATTTTTTTATCTTCAAAAGATGTTACTACAAGAAAAATAAATTGGGAAAATACAAAGTTTGTTCCTGAAGAATTGCATGAAAAGTTATATAAAAGACTTAAACCACAGGTGGATGATATTCTGTTAGCTAAAAATGGAACTACTGGAGTGGCGGCTATTGTAGATAGGGACATTGTATTTGATATATATGTTAGTTTGGCATTATTGAGGCCCAAGGATATAGTATATCCTAAATATTTACTTTATTTCATCAACAGCCCTATAGCTAAACGACAGTTTAATAAAGGATTAAAAGGAATTGGAGTTCCAAATTTACATTTAAGTACTATCCGAAAAACCGAACTAAAATTACCTGATATTAATAAGCAGAAAGAGATTAGCAATATATTTGACGTTATTACAGCTATTATTGAAAAAAGACAAAAACAACTTGAAGATTTTGATACCCTCATCAAATCCCGATTTGTTGAGATGTTTGGAGATCCTTGTGACAATGGTAAAGGTTGGGACATAATTGTTTTAGATGACGTCTCTCCTATTGTAACTTATGGATTAACAAGACGTCCAAAGTTCATTGATGAAGGAATTGATGTCATCTCAGCTAGAGAAATAAGAAGTGGAATAGTCGATTTCGAATCATCACCTAAAATTAGTGAAGAAGACTTTGAGAACTTATCAGTAAAAGCAAAACCGGTGAAAAACGAAATCTTATTCTCCAAAACAGGAAGTATTGGACATTGTGCATTAATTGAAACAGATAAGAGATTTGCCGTCACTCAAAATGCAGCTAGAATTGCCTTGAATTTAGAGGTTATTAATCCAATTTGGATGCTTACTTACTTGAGAACTAGTTATATCCAAGACTGGTGTAATCGTCATGCAAAAGGAAATGCTGTTAAAGATTTTCAAATTCAAGACATAAAACGAATTCCTCTCTTCAGTTGTCCTTTGAACTTACAAGAGGAGTTTGCAAACTTCATTAAACACACCGACAAATTAAAAGTTGAAGTTCAGACATCTTTGAATGAAACGCAAATGCTATTCAATTCATTGATGCAAACATACTTTGAATAGATATTGTTGTGAAGGGAGCGGTATATGATTTTCGTGTTTACTTTTGATGAGTACAGCTATAAGAAAAATGGAAAGATGATAAATACTGAATATATGCCAATTAAAGACAATAAATACGAAATTAGCACACAATTTTTCATTGATGAACCAGGTATAGGGAGTTATGTAAATAACATAGCCGAATATGATGAGAGTATAAAAACGGTAATCGATTGTGATGAATACTTTTCTTTGAGCGTTCTTGAAGATATTTTGAAATCAGATTATAAATTTGCAATTGGAAAGAATCAAGTAAAGATAGAATCAAAATAAAAGTTGAAATACACAAATCTTAAGATGAAACACAATCACTATTTGATTCACTCATGCAAAAATACTTCGAATAGCAAGGAGGTGCCCTATGTGTTACAACTTTGACTTTCTAAACAAAGACAAGCTCTATCAGAGCTTCTCAAGTGCGTGTATAGAAGCAGAAAAAAGCTTGGTCGTCTCTTATTCAACAACGGCAATATTAACCCGTAGAGCCCTAGAATTAGCGGTCAAATGGGTGTTTAGCCATGACGATGACCTCAAAGTGCCCTATCAGGACAATCTGTCGACGCTGATTCATGATTACACGTTCAAAAACATCATTGATATTAAGCTGTTCCCAATGTTGAAGTACATTCAAAAGCTGGGCAATAAGGCGGTACATACCAGCACGCCCGTAACACGAGAACAAGCGGTTCTGGCACTGAGAAACCTGTATGAGTTTATCGCTTGGGTCGATTACTGCTATTCAGACGAGCTCCATGAGGCGACTTTTGATGAGTCTCTGCTGCAGGATAGCGAGACCCAGAAACCAACGCGCAAAGAACTTCAAGATCTGTATGACCGTTTGAGCTCGAAAGACAAGAAAATTGAGGAATTTGTCAAAGAGAATACAGCGCTGCGCAAGGAAGTTGCTGCGAAACGTATTGTGAATGAACAGAAGCGTGACTTTAAAGTCGACGATATCAGTGAATTTAAGACGCGTAAGATGTACATTGACTTGGAGCTTCAATTGGCTGGGTGGACGCTTGGGAAAGATTGTCGCGAGGAAGTGAAAGTTCAGGGTATGCCCAATAAAGAGGGAATCGGGTTTGTCGACTATGTGCTGTACGGTGATGACGGGAAACCGCTTGCTGTTGTTGAAGCGAAGAAAACGAGTGTCGATCCAAGGGTTGGAAAACAACAGGCTAAGCTTTATGCGGATTGTTTAGAGGCAGAATGGAAGTTCAGACCAATCATATTTTACACCAATGGATTTGACTATTACTTATGGGATGACGCCACTTATCCAGAACGTCACGTTTCAGGGATTTTCACAAAGAAAGAACTTGAATGGACAGTGCATAAACGAAGAAATAAGAAGACATTAGGCTCGCCTTACATAAAAGATGAAATTACAAATCGGCATTATCAAAAAATGGCAATACAAGCCGTGTGCGACACCTTGGACAAAGGCCACCGTAAAGCCCTGCTGGTCATGGCGACAGGTTCAGGGAAAACGCGTACAGCTATTTCCATGGTCGATGTATTGGTCAACAAGGGTTGGTGTAAGAATGTTCTGTTCTTGGCTGATCGTACTGCCCTTGTCAAACAAGCGAAGAAGAATTTCAAGAACTTGCTGCCAGAGCTTTCTCTGTGCAATCTGTTGGATAGTAAGGACAGTCCAGAAAGCCGCATGGTGTTCTCGACATACCCAACCATGATGAACGCCATTGATGATACAAAAAACAAGGATGGTTCCAAGTTATTTACGTCTGGACATTTTGACCTGATTATTATCGACGAATCACACCGAAGCATTTATAAAAAGTACCAAGCGATCTTTGATTATTTTGATGGAATCTTGCTTGGCCTTACCGCGACCCCAAAAGATGAGGTCGACAAGAATACATACGAAATATTTGAGCTTGAAAACAACGTCCCTACGTTTGCATATGAGTTGGGCGAAGCCATTGATGACGAATTTCTAGTACCCTTCCATACAATCGAAACGAAGACCAAGTTTTTGGAGTGGGGTATTCACTACAATGAACTCAGCGTGGAAGAAAAAGAAGCATTTGAAGAAACATTTGATGACGATGTAACGGATATCAGCGGAGAAGCGCTCAATACGTTTCTGTTTAACAGTGATACCATCGACAAGGTTTTGTATGACTTGATGGAAAAAGGCATCAAAGTTGAAGGTGGAGACAAGTTAGGCAAGACCATTATCTTTGCCAAGAATAAGAAGCATGCCCAGTTTATCGTGGATCGATTCAATGTGCTCTATCCGCACTATAAAGACGGATTTACCAAGCCGGTCTATACGGACATCAACTACATCGATACAGTCATTGATGATTTCTCGACGAAAGAGAAGCTGCCGCAGATTGCTGTTTCCGTGGATATGCTGGACACAGGGATTGATATTCCTGAGTTGGTGAATTTGGTCTTCTTTAAGAAGGTGCGTTCCAAGGCCAAGTTTTGGCAGATGATTGGTCGCGGGACACGCTTGTGTGAAGACCTTTTTGGTGTTGGGATGCACAAGGATGGGTTTAGGATCTTTGACTACTGTTCCAACTTTGAATACTTTGATGCAAACGTGAACGGCAAAGAAGTGAAGCTCACGAAGTCGCTTACGGAGAATCTGTTTAGTGTAAAGGTAGATATTGTTAAGGAACTGCAAAGGCTGGATTATCAAACCGATGCATACAGTGCCCACAGAAATTCTTTGATTGATGAACTGGTCAAAGCGGTTAAAGGGATTGATGAAAGTAAATTTAACAGCCGTATGAAGCTGCAATACATCCACCAGTACAATCAGGAAGGGGCTTGGGTCGATCTTACTGAACAGGATGTGCGTAATCTGGTCGATCACATTGCACCACTCATTCCATCCATTGATGATGACGAAATGGCCAAGCGATTTGATTATTTGATGCTGGCGATTGAGTACGCTGACCTTAAAGGGGCGGTTGCTTCAAAGCCGAAGACCAAAGTTGTCAATACAGCGGATCGTCTGTCGACAAAAGGCACCATCCCGCAAGTTAAGAAACATGAAGATCTGATTTTCAGAGTGCAAACTGACGCCTTCTGGGAAGAAGCGGATATCTTTGATTACGAGATTGTCAGAAAAGCATTCAGAGACCTCATTAAGTTTTTGGAGCGTGAACAGACCGCCATATACTACACGAACTTCAAAGACGAAATCATCCATGTAGCTGAGAATGAGGGCACATATTCGGTGAATGATCTGAAGAGTTACCGCAAGAAAGTAAATCAGTACCTGAAGGAACATCAAGACGATTTGGCGGTATATAAGCTGAGACACAACAAGCCCCTGTTGCAGGACGATATTGCGCATTTGGAGACGATTTTATGGCATGAGATCGGGTCGAAGGATGATTACGTTAAGACCTACGGTGACAGACCACTTCTACAGTTGGTCACTTCGATTGTTGGACTGGATAAAACTGCTGCCAACGAAGCCTTCTCAGAGTTCTTGTCAGATGAATCGCTGAATTCCAACCAAATGGAATTTGTGAAGCTGATTATTGATTACATTGTATCGAATGGTTTGATCGATAAAATCATCTTGAACGAGCAGCCGTTTAACAAGTTCGGTAATGTTGTGGAACTGTTTGAAGACAGGATGGAGACGGCAAGAAATATCATCAAGAAGATTGATGCGTTGAATGCGCGGATTGATGTTAGTTAAACTTGAAATACATCGGGATTACGCAGGATATGATGGATGATGCAATGGAGGTATTTGTGTTATAATAGTAGTAAGAAGACGAGGAGTTGATTTGTATGAAGAAGACAAAACTGAATTCTGAACAAGTACTGGCGTGCGTCACTGCATCGACTTCTTTTGAAGGCATAAATCCTTCTGAACATTCAAATAGAGTTTCAAAAGATTATCTAACAGGAAAAATTTCGGGCGAAGATGCAATTGCAGAGATTGTAAGCTACTACGCGGGAAAGCGGTAAAGCCATGAAAGGATTTGGCTTTTCAAAGTATGATCGCAAAGAGACCTTTCAATCGGAGTATTGCTACCCTGATTCAGAGGTCTTAGTTAATATACCTGGGATAACAGATATTGAAGAACTTAGCGCTTTTGAAGAAGAAGTTACGCGTATTCGTCAGCTGATGATTGAAGAGGAGAATGCAGTTACAGGTCGTTTTTCAGTCTCTCATCTCTGCAACATCCATAGATTTATATTTCAGGATGTCTATTCTTTCGCAGGTCAATTCAGAACAGAGGATATTTACAAAGGTGACACCATGTTCTGCAAGAGCGAATTTATCAAGGATAACCTTATGCGTTTGCATTCAAAGCTTAAACAAGAAAAGTTTCTGAAAAACTTGGCATATGATGATTTCATAAACAAAGTTGCCTATTATTTCATTGAACTCAATATGATTCACCCGTTTCGTGAAGGTAATGGTAGAGCAATAAGGATGTTTATTAGAAAACTCGGCGTTGAGTGTGGTGTTGAGTTTGATTGGACAAAGTTGACGAAAGATGAACTGTTATCCGCTATGATTGCAGGTGTTGATAGTAATTATCTTCCACTTGAAGTGTGTTTACGTAAAGCAACTGTAAGTGAATAGTGATTATTGCAAGTAAGAGTCGTACCATTTGGTGTGGCTCTTTTGTCTTTTATAAGGAGGTGGTTGATAAATTTCAGAGTGGTTTACGGTTTCAGAATTCTGGTTCTGGCACTTTCTGCATCAGTAGTCGGTGTTTGGTGATGTTGTCTATTGCGAGTCAGTCGCCTTCGTGTTAAAATATCAGTGTGTCAGCAAGTAATAGCAATTGCTACAGTGATGTACGGCTAATAGCGTGACTGGCAGTCAGAAGGCCAGGACAATTAACTCAGCTGGTAGAGTGTCTCCTTGACGTGGAGGAAGTCACAGGTTCGAGTCCTGTATTGTCCACCAATACCAAAAACATTCCAGGCGGTGCCGCTGTCAGGAATGTTTTTTTTTGAGAAGAGACAATTCAAGCATATGCTTTGATAGGGAAGGAGAAGTAAATGGAAGATAAACTGATCATGGAAGTGTTTGTCGTAGTGGACGGCAAGGAACGTTCGCAGTTGGATACACCTGTAGGCAGTGTGATCATGATTCCTTTTGGTGGAACTGTTTCGGGTGAGCTCTTTGAAGGAAAGGTGCTGCCGGGTGGTGTGGACCGCCAGATCCTTGATGCCAATAATGTAAAGCATATGTCTGCGCGTTATATGCTGGAAGGTGTCGACCATACAGGTGAAAGCTGCAGAATATATGTGGAAAACAACGGCTATTTTGACAATGATGCGCCAAGACCCTTCAAGACCATTCCAACATTTTATACGGACAGCAAGGCACTGGCGCCCTATCTGCATACCAACAAATTTCGCGGAGAAGGTCATCCGACTTCAGCGGGTGTTACAATCAAATTTTTCGAAATTATGTAAAAGCGATCAGAAGAAAGACAGTACATATGATTTGCGTGGCAATTTATACATAAATAAATCCAGAGCCGTTTTTAGAGCGGCTCTGGATTTTTCAGTTTTTGATAAGGTCTTCAGACGCGTTGTCCTCAGACTTCTGAGTCAGCCCATCATTATAATAGACCACTTGATTTCTGCCATTTTCCTTGGCTGTATAAAGGGCGTAGTCCGCTTCAAGGAGAAGATTGTCAAAGGCACTTTCCTCCTGTGCCATAGAGACCCCAAAGCTGCTTGTCACAGTTTGGTCAATTCCAAAGTGGGTCTTTTCAAGCAGTAGTCTAAGCTTTTCAGCCAAGTGCTTGGCATGACTTCCCGGCGTGTTTGGACATATGACAAGGAATTCCTCGCCGCCCCACCTGCCGATGGTATCGGTTGAGCGGATCCCCTGTTTCAGTGTCTCCGCAAATTTAATCAGGACGGCATCGCCGGTAATATGACCGAACCTGTCGTTGATATGCTTGAAGTGGTCAATGTCCAGCAGGATTACAGAAAGGGGTTCTGAACTCCTGTTCAAACGGTTGAGTTCCGTTTTGAGCACCTCGTCAAGCTTGCGCCTGTTGTATATTTTGGTCAGCTGGTCATGAATGGAAAGCCTGTAGTACTCGTTGGTCATTTCATTGAGTTCGTGGGTTCTCTTTTTGACCTTGTTTTCCATTTCCTCGTAGAGGCGTGCATTTTCATAGGATATGGCAAGCTGTCCGACAATCACTTGAATCGCGGCGAGGCGGTCCTCGCTGAAAACGGCATTGGTGAGGCTGTTTTCCAGATATAGAACGCCGATGCATTTACCCTTCAGAAGAATCGGGATGGACATGATGGAGTCCGTTGGATAATTCTTGAAATATGGGTCGTCGGCATAAGCTGCACTTTTTGCATCACGGTCATAAATGGTGACCTTCTTGACCCGCCATGCATAGTTTATGAAATCATATGGCAGAAGGTCAGGATGCTGATCCCTGAAGTATTCAATGTCCTTCTTGTCTTCAAACTGTTTTGCAGATACATTGTCACCTTCATCGATGGACCACTTTGACCGCATGCAAATATTGTGTTCACACTCAATGAAGAGGGCACCGGTAGTTGCACCGGCATTTTTAATAATGTGTTCATTGAAGGCATTCAGCAGACCATTCAGTTCCATTTGCTCTGAGAGCGACTGGGTGGTTTTGATCAGGCTCGTAAAGTCAATGGACTGGGTTTCGGAAATCGAATGCATTGTCTCACCGGAAAATCTGCCTGACGGGCTTTTGAAGGAAAGCGTCTCGGCGTGTTCCCGTTGCATTTGAATGAGTTTCTTAGTCGCACCCCAGTTTTTATAGAGCACGTAGGCCTGTTTGATATGTTGTCTGCTGGAAAAATCCAATCCTTTCATATCGGCATACTCCGAAGCCAGTTCGTGGGCGAGCGCTTCATATTGAAGGGCATTCTGACGTCGTGCCATGCTGATGGCAGCTTCGAAAGCAGGCAGCTGGTCATCTTTTTTGAGCAGTATGCCTGCGTAGGCAGCCTGTGCAATTTGGTACATGCATCCAGAGGCATCCGGTGCGTGTGCGGCCCAACGCTTCAATTCCTTAAGGCGCTTATTCAGCGTTTTTCTTTCTTCATGACTCAAGTGTCTCTTTCTTATGAAAATCAGAATGCTGTAGAAATAACTGATGGGGTTGCATACGGTTGAAATTACAGAGCCGATATACTTGAACGCCGCCTCCGCATACTGATCTGCCATGAGGTTGTCTTTGAGCAGATAGGCATGGATCATATTGTTGAAATTTGAGTAAAAGGCGATGGATGGATCATCGGTTTCGTTCTGCAGGTAATCGGACTGGGAAAAAGTCCACAGGTTCACCGATTCCATGAAGATTTCAGCAAAAGTCATCTGCGTCTGCTGACTTGCATTTCTACAAATCTCTATGGCTGAGCGGAGCTCCTTGAGTACCGTCTCAAGCGGCAGTCCCATGAAATAGGCATATTCAGCATAGCCGAAGATTGCCCAGCCCACATATTCAAGGTCTCCGTTTTCAAGCGCTGTCTTATAACTATCAAAGAAACACTGTCGTCCTTGTTCAAGAGAGACCTTCCAGTGGAGCGTGAACAGGCTCATGTGCGTATTTGTCCGTGCTATGACGCTGCCACTGCCACTCGACAGAGCGAGTTCTCTTGCAATAAGACCGATATTATAGCCATCTTCGTATTTTTTCAAAATGGCACAGAGAATAAGGCTGTAATTTGAAAGCGCTATGCCTGTGGCTTGGCTGACACCGTATTTGAAAGCGAGCTGCGTCTGCCTCAGTGCGACGACCAGATACAGGTTGGGATTCGCAAGATAGCAGGCAGATGAAACCGCAGACAGGATGTCCATGACCGCAAGGATGCGTGGGTCCTGTGCAGGTGCATTGCTTTTTAGCCTGTCAAAGCGTGAACTTGGCAAAATGACCTGTGTCTTCATGACCTCATAGAGGATGGCGGCGGTTGAAACTGTGGAAGGGAGCTTGTATCCGAGCTGATCCAGCAGTTCAATCCCTTTTTCGATTGCGGTTTCTGGAGTATCCCGTCCAAGAAAACTGCTGATTTCTGTAAGGCCTACAGAGACCAGTTCCAGAGGGTTGCGCGTCAGAGACCGAACCTTCTCAATCCACCGATCCATCATTTCATAATGACCGCACAGCATGGCACACTGGGCGGCAAAGGTATAATGCTTGTGTTCTGGATCATAGTTCATGGCGAAGAGCATGTAATCATAAGCAAGATTAAATGCGGATACGCTAAGCGCAGCAGCGGCTGCCTTAAAGTTGATATTTCTGAGCATAGTCCTGCCGTCATCCGCTTCAAGCAGGTCGCTTGAACTTTGAAAATGATTGGCTATGTCAAATATATGCTTGTTTTCATCCTCTGTATTCAGGTGCTTGAGAAGCTCTGATCCGATTGTATAGTGCAGTTGAGCAGGTTCTATGATATTGAGCTGTGAAGCTGTTTTTTGTATTTGATCATGAATGAAGTGGTAGCGGTCTTCTTCAAAAATATCCTTCATAATAAGACTGTGTTTTTCAGCGACCCCCAGACTGTAGAGGATACTTTCCCGCTCGCTCCCATCAACGAGTTCAATGGTGGTCACTTTAAATGTGGTACCGATGAATGCCGCAATTTGAAGATGCTTCTGTACATGAACCGGGAGCCGCTTGATATAGGTGCTCATAAGCTTCATGATGTCAGAGGCGTCGACATCAATTGAAAAATTCTGCGGGTTGTATGCCCATTTCTGATAGCCGCCAGCAGGGGTAAGCACACCGATGGACTTATAGTATTCAAGCAGTGTGATTGTAAACAGCGGGTTTCCCTGCGTTAAATCAGCAAGGTTGTCTATCAGGCTGGGTGCATTCTCAAGACGCCCTTTGAAAAGGTCATCGATGAGATTCATAATATCTTTTCGTGTGAATGGCTTTGTTTCGACCTGCGTGACAGGGCAATCCGTACTTTCGAAAGCACGCGTAAGACGATTGATATTCTTCATGCTGACATAGGTTTCTGACCGGTGTGCGCACAGGAGAATGAATGGTGATCCAGTGTTTTTCTCAACGAGGTTTTCCAGGAGCTCAACACTGTCGTTGTCTATCCACTGAATATCGTCGAGGAAAAGAACGAACTTGTCCACATGGTCTGTGATACAGCTTACCAGGTCGGAAAAAATGATTTTCAGACGTGCCTTGGATTCAACGGGCGTGAGTTCTGGTGCCGCGTCAATCGGGCCTGTGATGTGCTCAAGCTCGGGAATGTAGGGCTTGAGGACATTAAGTCCTGACCCTAGAGAGGTCTCCAGACGGCGTTTCCATATGTGTGCCTCAACATCCCCCTTTATCATGATTTTCTGAATGAAGTTCTGAAAACTCATGACCAGGGCCATATAAGGGATATTGCGCCTGTACTGGTCGCATTTTCCGCTGATGTTGAAGAGGGCAATGTCAGAACGAATCATATTGATGGTATATGTTTTTCCGGAACCGGACAGGCCGGAAACCAGTATGAGCGAAGGTCGATGGGAAAGCGGACGGGTCATGGCCTGGGTAAGTTCGGCGATGCCATCTGAATTGCCATAGAGCTTTCTTGGAATTTTAAAGACGATGTCCTTTTCGCCCAGATCAAAGACGGCATCAAAGTCGTTACTTTCAACATGGGAAAGTGCTGTCAGAAGGTCTTCGCGGAGGCTCTCACAGGACTGATATCTGTCGGACATATTTTTGCTGAGACATTTCATAATGATGTCAGAAAGTGCTCTAGGCAGATTTGGATTCATGGCAACCGGCGCCTCAGGCAGTTTTGTAAGGTGCTGATGGATCAGGTCAAGGGGGGCTGAATACTCAGGAAACATAACATTTCCCGTTACCAGCATGTACATGGTAGCGCCAAAGGAGTAGATGTCCGAGCGGTGGTCAACGCGGACGTTCATTCTGCCGCTCTGCTCTGGTGAAATGTACTGAAGTGTGCCTTCAAGCCGTTCATCAGCAGTCTGTGACTGCCCATTTGAAGCAAGGCCAAAATCAATGATGGTAACCTCCTGCGTGATGTCGTTCCATAAAATATTGGAGGGATTGATATCCCGATGTACATAACCAAAAGCGTGAATTTCCTCTAGAATTCCCGCAGTTTCAATAAATATGGACATAAGCTGTTGGAGGTTCAAAGATGGGGAAAAGGTGTTGAGCGACTTGGCCTTATTGTCTTCAAGAAGGATGCCGCATTTATTTTCCTCTCTTATGAAAGAAATGGCTTTGATAATGCCTTTGTTTTCAGTAGACATGGATTCCATAGTTTTTAAACAGGTGAACTCATCTTCGAGTCTTTTTAAGGCATCATATGAAGGATGATCGTCACTGAGCATTTTCAGTATATATGACGTCCCATCCTCTATTGAATTACAGCGATATATGATCGTCGATGGACTTTCATGAAGTGTCTCTTGTATTTTCAGCGATTGCAGTTTCATAGACATACCTTCTTACATGAGAATTGTTAATGAATCGCCCCATATTTTGCTGAAAGCATTAGACTTGCATTTGGAATGTTGACTACACCGAAATGCAATAAATGGCTTTGAATAGAATATACCCGCTGTTCGCGTGGTCAATTAAAAATCTAATGTGTCAGCATATTATTTAAAGGTGTAGTCCCGCTGAACTATATAGTAGGTAGTTTGGGCGAAAAATACACTTTTGGTAGGACGTTGTTCTCATTATACAACATTGTACTGCGCAATGCGTATTAAAGTAAGGTGGAATTTGAACTTGGGAGGCCTATTTCAAGCGAATGAAAATAGGGGTGAATTTTGGAGCGATATCAATATGATACGACTTTAGGCGATTGAGATAATAGTCGGCGCTGTTGGTATCCAGCTTAAAGTAGTGAAGCTGCTGCTCCAAGTAGTATTTCAGGTAGGTTTCAGGCGGCGCCTGGTCGGGATTCTTGAGAACGTGGCGCACAATTGCCGGTTTGACTGCGGCAGCGCTGACTGCGGAAAGTGCTGGATAAAGTGGATCTGAAAAGCTGCCATAGGTCTCTATTTTGCTCTGAACAAAGTTGACCAGGCGCTCATGAACCGGCTCCTTTTGAATGATTTCATAGTAGAAAAGTCCAAAGTTTGGATTTGACAGGCACAATGACAGCTCTACAGCACTGGAAAAGAAAAACTGTTCAAGATCTGTAAAGTCAGGCTCATAGTTTGAAATCAACTCATTATATTCGTTACGTATTTCGAGGTAAATAAGCTTGCCGAGCTCAATCTTTCCATCGAAATGGTAATTGAGAAGTCCCAGATTCGTACCAGCACGTTTTGAGATCATACGTGCAGAGGTATTGTTGTATCCATTCTCAAAAAACAATTCCCGGCATGCGTCGATTATTTGATTTCTTGTTTCCTCGCCTTTTGTAATTTTTGCCATATTAGGTATCCTTTCGAAATCGTACTACTAATTAATAGAATATCACAAATTAAAAAAATGAAAAGAATTTACGTCAATAAAATTATACGCGTGTAGTTTTATTTTCTTTAGGAAAACGAAACCAATGGCTATTTTGTAATATATTATACTTTTAGACTGTATGCATGGCAGGCGTTCGGCTCTAAAGATGAATAATCGAAATTTTCAAAAAACTATTGACTTTAAAATTATACAGTGTACAATTGCATATAAATAGAAACACCGCTTCAAAAAAGGAATCAATAATTTGGCCACGGAGAAGACACAGGCGTCTTGATGACAAGACGAATGTGTCTTCTCTTTTTATTTTCTGTGCACAGCAGTCAGTAGCGTTTAATCAAAGCATGTTCTAGCACTTTATAGGGGCAAAAGAGAAGGAGGAGGCAGGTATGAAAAGATTTATGGGTTATAAGAAGATGGCGGCAGTCATGTTGGCAGGTGCACTCGTTTTGAGTGTTGCAGGATGTTCCAAGGAAGAGACCGCTGCGGCGAAAACAGATACGGCATCTCCCAGTGCTTCAACTGAAGACGCTGTAACCATTGTCAAGGTAGGAACAGGAAATGGCGCAGCACCATTCTGCTACCTGGATGAAGATGGCAACTCAGTGGGTTATGACTTGGATGTACTCCACGAACTGGACACACGCCTGGACGATTACGATTTTGACATTGAGGCAATGGACTTCTCGACACTGATCGTATCCATTGACTCAGGAAACATAGATATGCTGTCACACCAGCTTGTAAAGAGCAGTGCCAGAAAAGAAAAGTACCTGTTCCCAGACCAGTACTACAGTCTGTCTCCTATGAGCCTGTGTGTTAAGGAAGACAGCGGCATTGCAGGCATGTCTGATATGGCAGGCAAGTCAATTGAGCAGAATCCAAGTGCCTACGAATACGGCATGCTGCTGGCATACAACGAAGCGCATCCAGGTGGCGAGCTTGAAATCAGAGCGGTAAGCGACCAGACAACTGCCGATGGCTATAAGAAGGTTTCAAACGGTCAAGTCGATGCGGCACTGACTTACCAGGCAACTTATGCAACTGTCGTAGATCAGATCGGTATCAGTAACCTTGAGCTGACAGATGTTGTTATGGTTGAAGACACATACATGATGCTTCCACAAGGCAACGAAGATCTTCGCGACGCGGTTGATGCCGGACTGAAATCCATGATTGATGATGGTACACTCTCTGAGATTTCTCAAAAATGGTTTGATGAAGACGTGTTTACAAATTATGCGGACATGGTGACAATCGTCGCTGAGTAGGCACCCAAACATTCTGACACTATGGGCATGGCTGGCTGATTGCCAGCCTGCCATAAATTTAAGGAGGGATTCTCATGGAATATACGTACGATCTCGGTTCAATTCCCAGCTATATTCCGAAAGTACTGAAAGCTTTTCCAGTGACAATGCATATTTTAGGTGTTTCCCTCATTTTGAGTTTGACGCTTGGACTTCTCGTCACGCTGGGATCGCTTAGCAAGAATAAAATGCTTCAGGTGGTATCAAAGGGTTACATTTCATTTATGCGCGGTATTCCGACGCTGGTTCTCATTTTTCTTATTTATCTGGGACTGCCTCAGATTATGCGTGGATTGGGCGTAGACATGTCTGGTGTTAGCAAAATCACCTATATCATTGCATGTCTGGGTCTTAGCACATCGGCAAATATGGCTGAAATGATGCGGACATCCTATCTGGCAGTGGACAAAGGACAGCGCGAAGCAGCATACAGTGTTGGTATGACAAGCTTTGCAGCCTTTAGACGCATCATATTTCCACAAGCCCTTGGCATTGCGCTGCCGACGGTTGGAAACAATATCATCTTACTTTTCAAGGAAACATCCCTTGCATTTACAGTAGGTGTCATAGACCTGCTGGGCAAAGCGCGTGCAATAAGTGCCGCAAACTATGGAACAAACAAGCTAGAGGTTTATGTTACAGCGGGACTTGTCTTCTGGGCGCTATGTTTTGTTTTGGAAAACACCTTCAAGTATCTTGAAGTTATCTATACAAAGGGCCGCAAGCAGGCTGCAAGTTAGGAGGCCAGACATGATAGACATAAAATTCATAATGGAAGCCATTCCCAACATTATCAAAGCCATTCCGGTAACCGTGCTTTTGGCACTGTTCTCCGCAGCAGTCGGCTGGGCAATTGGACTCTTCATTGCACTTATTCGAAAAGCAAACACACCCGTAATCTCACAGCTGTGTGCTGTATTCGTTTCCTTCATGCGTGGTGTACCCATTGTCATCTTGCTCTATATTTCATATTTTGCAATTCCAATTATGATTTACAGCTATGGGCTGCACATTGGGGTCACGATTGACCTGACAGCCATACCGGCAATCGTCTATGCCTTTATCGCCCTGAGTCTTGATCAGGCGGCTTATTCATCGGAAGTTTTCAGATCTGCACTTTCAGCCGTCGATGAAGGGCAAATGGAAGCGTCCTATAGTGTTGGCATGACAAAGGGACAGGCACTGGTACGCATTGTGCTGCCACAGGCAATGGCAATCGCCGTGCCGAACTTGAGCGGACTTTTCCTAGGTCTGGTAAAGGGAACTGCGCTGGCCTACTACGTCGGCGTCTATGAAATTACTGCAACAGCAAATCTGCTGGCGCTGCCGGCACTTAACTTTATTGAAGCATATGTCATGACAACAGCAATCTACGAACTTATCAGCATCGTCATCAACAAGACCTTCAATGTTGTTGAGGGCAGACTGAAGAAATTCAGAACTGGAGTCGCTGTATAACCTGATTAGAGGGACAGGAGGCGTATTAAATGGATTATATGGTCAAATTGAGCAATATTCATAAATCGTTTGGAAAAAACCACATTTTAAAGGGTGTAGACCTGAATGTAAAAAAAGGCGAGGTTGTCGTTATTTTGGGACCGAGTGGGTCTGGAAAAACCACGCTGCTCCGCACAATCAACTTTCTGGATTGTGCAGATGACGGCAGCATTTCGGTGAATGATTTTTCTTTGAAATGCAACAAGCACTCAAAATCGGATGTTATTGAGCTGAGAAGAAAAACCGCAATGGTTTTTCAGAATTACAACCTGTTTCAAAATAAGACGATACTTCAAAATGTCATGGAAGGCCTTGTAACCGTGAAGAAGTTCAGCAAGGCTGACGCAGAGAAGAGAAGCAGAGCGATACTCGAAAAGGTCGGACTCTCGGAACGATGTGATTTTTATCCAGCACAACTGTCTGGCGGTCAGCAGCAGCGTGCAGGTATTGCACGGGCACTGATTCTTGACCCGGATGTCATTTTATTTGACGAACCGACATCAGCTCTTGACCCTGAACTCGTTGGCGAAGTCCTCAACACCATCAAGGCAGTTGCTCAGACGGGCATCACCATGATTGTCGTGACCCACGAGATTTCGTTTGCCAGGGAAGTGGCAAGCCGCATCATCTTCATGGAGGGCGGCAGAGTTGTTGAGGAAGGCGCACCGAATGAGATTCTGAGCCATCCCAAGGAGCCGCGTACGCAGCAGTTCCTTAAGCGTATCACCAACCCAAGCAGCTGGAGTGCATAAAAAAAGGAGGAGATATTATGTCAGCAGTCAATACGACCTGGGTGCTGGTAGGCGCCATACTTGTGTTCTTCATGCAGGCTGGATTTGCAATGGTAGAAGCAGGCTTTACACGTGCTAAAAATGCCGGAAACATCATCATGAAGAACCTGCTCGATTTGAGCATAGGAACAATACTCTACTGGTTCTTGGGCTTTGGCATAATGTTCGGAACGAGTACGGCATTTATCGGCAATTTTGATTTGTTTATTCACGGAGACTATTCGGCAGTTTTGCCGAGTGGCGTGCCCCTGTGGTCCTTCGTGATCTTCCAGACAGTCTTCTGCGCAACAGCTGCGACCATCGTGTCTGGAGCCATGGCGGAACGTACGAAGTTTTCAGCCTATTGCATTTACAGTGCCATCATTTCCCTGATTATTTATCCGATTTCAGGACACTGGATCTGGGGCGGCGGATTTCTTTCAGAGATGGGCTTTCATGATTTTGCGGGGTCGACAGCCGTACACATGGTTGGCGGTGCGGTTGCATTCATAGGTGCGGCAATCATCGGTCCGCGTATTGGAAAATATGAGGATGGAAAAGTAAAAGCTATTCCCGGTCACAGCATAACCCTTGGCGCCCTTGGCGTGTTCATACTCTGGTTCTGCTGGTTCGGATTCAACGGAGGCTCGACCCTGGGCATAGAGGGTGACAACATTGAGCTTGCAGGCAAAATATTGATGAATACCAATCTTGCAGCAGCGGTTGCCGTTGTCGCAACCATGGCACTGACCTGGGTCAAGTTCAAAAAACCCGATGTTTCCATGACACTCAATGGGGCACTTGTCGGACTTGTTGCCATCACAGCAGGCTGTGATGCGGTTTCCCCTCTTGGGGCAGCCATGATCGGTATGATTGCCGGTGTCGTAAATGTATACGCCATAGAGTTCATAGATATGCGACTTAAGGTAGATGACCCCGTGGGCGCAGTCAGTGTTCATGGCATCGGTGGAGCCCTAGGTACAATTCTAACAGGTGTTTTCGCCACTGAAGGCGGACTCATGTATGGTGGCGGAATAGCCTTTTTCGGAGTACAGGTTGCAGGTGTTCTTGCTGTCCTTGCATGGGTTGTATCCACAGCTTTTGTCACTTTCAAAGTCATAGACAAAACAGTGGGACTACGCGTTACGAGACGTGAAGAGATTGAGGGTCTTGATACCAATGAACACGGTCTTCTCAATGCCTACGCAGACTTCCTGCCTACAGTGCCAGTCGAGAGCATGCTGCCGTCAATCCATTCGGTTTCCGGCGTGGGTGATACCGTGAAGGACATCGATCCGGACAAGGTCATTTCAATCCGTGAGGCGGGTAAGGCAAGACAGGGTACATCAAGTGTGCTGACCAAAGTGGATATTATTATGAAGCAGTCAAAGTTTGAAGAACTCAAGGCTGCCATGAATGAAATAGGCGTTACTGGCATGACCATTACACAGGTTCTTGGCTGCGGCATTCAAAAGGGTGCTGTGGATTATTACAGGGGCATACCGGTCGATGTTCAGCTGCTGCCAAAAGTGAGAGTGGAGATCGTCGTGGCAAAGGTACCTGTGGAGGATGTCGTTTCAACGGCAAGAAAGGTACTGTACACAGGCCATATTGGCGATGGAAAGATATTTGTTTACAACGTACAGGACGCTGTTAAGGTCAGAACCGGCGAAACCGGCTATGATGCAATGCAGGGCGTAGATTAGAACGGGGGGATCGTATGAAAGTTGTGATTTGCCAGGGGGAGCCTGGTGGAGATGTAGTGACAAGGGACAATCTGATTGACTGCTGGAAATCAGAGCTGCGTACCTTTGAAGGTGTGGACGAAGTTGTTTTCAAAGAACGCTTTGAAATTGAAACGGTGGGAGAAATCGTCGAAGACGCAGATGCCGTCATTGGCGCGTGGATACGTGATGATTTCTTCAATGATGACTTCTTTAAGAAATATCCCAATCTGAAATATGTGGCAACCTATGCACACGGTTTTGGACGGGTGGATAGAGACGCTGCAAAGAAACACGGCGTGACCTTTACCAATACTATTTACGGAGATGTGACCATTGCGCAGTTTACCATGGCACTCCTCCTTGAAATATGCCACAATGTGCGGCTTCAGGAGAACTATTATGTTTCATCCCTGAGGAAGAATCAGAGTATTGGCATTGGGAGCATGCTTAAGGCGCAGTCGCGCCAGATCGAGCTCTATGAAAAGACCATGGGTATTATTGGTCTTGGAAACATTGGCCTGTGGGTTGCAAAAATGGCTGCTGGATTCGGCATGAAGGTCATTGCCTACAACAGAAGCAGGAAAGAGGGACCGGAGTACGACTTTGTCGAGCAGGTTTCCCTCGATGAACTGCTTGAAAGAAGTGATGTGATTTCAGTCCACTGCCCGCTGACAGATGCGACCAGAAATCTGATTAACAGCACGACCATAGAACAGATGAAGGACGGTGTCATCATATTAAACACCGCGCGCGGTGCAATTATCAACGAAGAGGATTTGGCAGAAGCGCTGAAATCAGGAAAAATCTACGCAGCAGGGTTGGATGTTCTAAGCAACGAACCGCTCAGTGCGTGCAATGAGCTGATGGAGCTTGAAAATACGGTAATCACACCGCATATTGCATGGACACCGGAAGAAGCAAGGTATAGAACGGTCAGAATTGCAGCTGAAAACTTCAGAAACTGGATGCGGGGTGAGCCTACCAGCCTTATTGTCTGAAAGGAAGGCAACTATGAAAGCTAAGGCGAGTACACTGCGCATGGGGACAGACCCAATCTTTCCAATGCTGCTGTCAATGACCATACCTGGACTCATGGGCGCCATGACATCCTATCTTTATAGAACGGTAGATCAGATTTTTGTCGGCAACTTTGTCGGTCGAAATGCCCTGGGCGGCATATCAGTTCTCATGCCCTTTAACAATGTAACAATAGCCCTCATGCTGTTTCTGACGGTTGGAGGCGCTTCACAGCTGTCTCTGGCCATGGGAAGAAAAGACTATGGGCGGGCCAATACACTCTTTACCAACATCATTGCCCAGGCGGTGCTCATGGCCGCCGTGTCCACAACCCTCTTTTTCTTCTTTGCCGAACCCTTTGTAAAGCTGTGCGGTGTCAGGGAAGGAACAGAAGTTTACGGATACGCCCTTTCCTACTTGAAAGTGGTTGTATTTGGGCAAGTATTTCTCATGCTCAATCAGGGGCTTGCGGCCATAATCCGGTGTGAAGGCAGCGCCAAATACGCCATGGCTGCCAATATGGTTGGCGCTGCATGCAATATTTTTCTGGATTGGCTGCTGATTGTAATCTTTGGCATGGGCATTCAAGGTGCGGCAATTGCGACCATAGGCAGTCAGTTCTTTGGTGCCGTATTTAGTGCAGCATACTTTGGAACAGGAAAGAGCGCCCTTAAGTGGCTGGGGACCAAGGTCTTGAAAATAAAAGACATGATTCTCATCACAAAAATGGGCATTGCGCCATCCATCTTTCAAATGCTCGCCTTTTTCGCAAATATTGTTCTGAACAAGTCCTTGCAGTATTATGGGGACCTCGATCCCATATACAGCCTTGTGGGCGGTGGGGAATTGTGCATTGCAGCAATAGCCGTCGTCAATACAGTGGATGGCTTTATCGTATCTGCCACAGCAGGGGTCAACCAGGCGGTATCCCCGCTCATTGGCTACAACTACGGCGCAAAGCTCTACAGCCGTGTAAAGGAATCGACATTGAAATCACAGGCCATGGCATTCTCAATGGCCATTGTGGTCTGGGCCTTCATGATGCTCCTGCCCGAATTTGTCGTAAGGCTCTTTAACGATGATGCCGTGTTCGTGCAATACGGAGCCATGGCAATGCGGACAGCGAAGATATTCGCACTTTTTACAGGATATCAGATGCTCATCAGCATGTATTTTTCAGCTATAGGTAAGCCACATATTGCAACACTTGTCTCTCTCTCAAGAAATGGCGTCTTTCTCATACCGGCCCTCCTCATCTTGCCGAAAATATACGGACTTATGGGTGTGCTGTATGCGAATGCTGTTTCAGACGGGTGTTCGCTGATTGTTGTAACAATAATGTATATGAAGGAAATGGTGCGTCTTGACAAACTAGACCGGAGAAAAGCGTTGTTGAAAGAGGTGTAAAATATGAAGTTTAAAGGATTATACAGTCAAGCAGTAGCAAATAAAGAAGATACAAGAAGGGCGAGCAGAATTGCACTGACGGGATTTGACATGTCAAAGCTGGCCCGCATGGGTTTCAACGAGCACCCCTATGGCATGAGTCCAAACGTCATCAAGGCAATTCAGGATATGGATGTGACTTCGAATTTCTATGGCGATTTTTTTGCAAATGGCCTGAAAGCGGAGCTGGGTGCGATGTATGGACTGCAAGCCCATAATGTTTTAACCGGATCGGGTTCAAGTGCCCTGATCACCACGGTAGGGACAACGTTTCTTGATAAGGATGACGAAGTCCTCATGTGCCCAACCTTTGCAGCCTTTTTGGATATGGCAGGTATCCGTCAGGCCAAGCCTGTCATTGTCCCATTAAGAGAGGACATGACCTATGATTTGGACGGAATCCTGGAAGCCATTACTGAGAAGACAAAAATGATTGTTGTCTGTAACCCAAACAATCCTACTGGTACATACATTGAAGAGCAGGCACTCATAGACTTCGCGAGAAAGGTACCCGATGACATCGTTCTTCTCTTTGACGAGGCCTACATTGAGTTTGCGACTGCAACAGACTGCAAGAGCATGTATCCATTGATTGCAGAGCTGCCGGATAAGCCGATTGTCGTTCTCAGAACATTCTCCAAGTACTATGGCATGGCAGGCATCCGTATTGGCTATGCCCTGGCAAGTGAAGAAATCATAGCAGCCATGGCAAAATGCCCGGGCAGTGCCATCAGCAGGTCGGGACAGGCGGGTGCCATAGCGGCACTCAAGGACGTCGACTACTATGAAGACGCCAAGGCCAAGGTCGTACGCGACATCAACTATCTGGAGAAGGAACTGTCCGACATGGGATGCACCGTCTATCATACACAAACCAACTTCATCATGTTCGATCCCCATGTCGATTGTCAGGAGTTAAGAATGGAAATCATCAAGCGCGGCATCCTCATTAATACGCCAATGCTTTGCCGGGTATCGGTCGGCAGAGAAGAAGAAAATCAGCTTTTCATTGAACAGATGAAGGGTGCGCTTGAAAAACTTAAGAAACCGAACTAATTGAAGACAATCCGGCATTCTAGCCCCCTCAGATGCCGGATTGTTTATTTTTTGCATTTTAGACCTCTTTTGCTAAAAAATCATGCCCCAATATTTTGAGCTTCGAAATATATGGTATTCTTAAAGGCAGAAGACAGGATACAGGAGGCAAAGCATATGAAAATCGCAATAAATGCACGAAATTTCACATCTGCTAACAAAGCAGCAGTGCAAATGCTCATAGATGGAGGACATGAGGTTGTGGACTTTGGTGACCTGGGCATGGGCATTGGGACAGATGAGGCCAAAGTGATTGAAACGCTTGGCGATGCGGACATTGTTATAGCAGGTCTTGAACCCTATACGGAAAAGGTGTTCAAAGCTTGTCCCAACCTCAAGATGATATCGCGAAGAGGGATCGGTTATGACTCCATAGACATAGAGGCCTGTAAGGACAATGGCATTACCCTGGCACGCACCTTCGGGAGTGTGGAAGGGGCTGTAGCGGAACATGTCATGGCCTACATTCTTTATTTTTCCAGACGTATTGATCTTCAGAATGAAAGCATGCACAAGAAGCTATGGGAGAGGATGCTCATGCCTGGTGCCAAGGGGCGGACACTGGGACTGCTAGGATTTGGCGGCATAGGCAAGGAAATTGCAAAACGCGCTTCTGCATTTGGCATGCAGGTCTATTATCATTGCAGGAATCCAAAACCCGAGTGGACGGCTCAATATGGTGCCCGCTATGCTGAACTTGACGATATGCTGGCTATGTCGGACTATGTTTCGATCAACGTTCCCTTGACACAAAGCACACGTGGTTTATGTGATGATGCCTTCTTCTCAAAAATGAAAGAGGGCAGTGTCTTTATCAACATAGCGCGGGGACAGGTCATGAATGTTCTAGACCTGAAATCGGCGCTGGAATCTGGACGATTGTCAGGGGCAGGAATAGACGTATTTGACACGGAACCCTGCACAGACTCGCCGCTGGCAGGATGCCAAAACGCAGTATTGACACCGCATACGGCACCCTATACAAGTGAGAATTTCATAGAGATGAACAGGGTGGCGGCAAGCAATGTGATTGCCTTTGTAAATGGGGAGCTCCCCGAGTGCAACCGGGTTGTCTAGTGAAGGGGCGTCTCAGGATTTTTGCAATATCTCAAATTATGTAAAGAAAAAAGCTGGGCGTGGTTCACGTTCAGCTTTTATGTATTCTGTGAAAGCATCTGTGTTTCTTCAATATATATAGTCCTGACCTATTTGTGTTAGAATATGAATTAAGGAAAGTAAGATAAAAAGGATATGATAGACCATGAAAAGACTGACAGTCGGCATACTGGCGCATGTAGATGCAGGAAAGACGACACTTTCTGAAAGTATGCTGTTTCTAAGCGGAAAAATACGCACACTTGGACGTGTAGACAATAGGGATGCCTATTTGGACACCTATGCACTTGAACGTTCAAGGGGCATAACCATATTTTCAAAACAGGCAGTGATGAATTTTGACGATACAGAGGTGACACTTCTGGACACGCCGGGTCACGTAGATTTCTCAGCTGAAATGGAGCGGACCCTGCAGGTCCTTGATTATGCCATACTGGTCATAAGCGGCGCCGATGGCGTCCAAAGCCATACGAGAACGGTATGGGACCTCCTGAAGATTTATGATGTTCCGACTTTCATTTTTGTGAACAAGATGGATCAGACGGGGACTGACCGGGAGACGGTCCTTAAATCGCTGCACCAGGACCTGAGTGACCGGTGCATCCCTTTTGATGGTGATGACACAGAAGAGCAGATGGAAGTCCTTGCGCTGTGCGATGAAGGCGCAATGGACATTTATAGCGCACAGGGCAGTCTGTCTGACACAGATATAAGCGGGCTGGTGGCTGATCGAAAGGCGTTTCCGGTTTATTTCGGTTCTGCCCTGCGTCAGCTGGGGACTGAGCAGTTTGTAGAGGACTTTATAAAATACGCAGTGGCAAGGAAGTACGACAAAGCCTTCGGTGCGAAGGTTTTCAAAATCACGCGCGATCCCCAGGGAAATCGCCTGACCCATATGAAAATCACCGGTGGCGCACTTAAAATAAAAGATGTTTTGCAGACTCATGATCTGGAGGAAAAGGTCAATCAGATTCGAATCTATTCAGGGGAGAAATTTCAGACGACATCTGTGGCTGAAGCTGGAACCGTCTGTGCCGTAACGGGACTGACCAAGTCTCGTCCGGGAGAAGGTCTGGGGACAGAGCGAGCCACAAATCCGCCACAGCTTGAGCCGGTCTTGTCCTATCAGCTGCGCCTGCCTGAAGGTGTTGATGAAAGACAGATCATGCCTAAACTCAGAGAGCTTGAAGAGGAAGAACCTACACTCAGAATCCTATGGGATGAAATCAAGCAGGCTATCCATATACAGGTTATGGGGGTTGTCCAGCTGGAAATTCTGCAGTCGGTCATTGAAGAGCGCTTTGATGTCCTGGTTTCCTTTGGTCAGGGTGAGATTGTCTACAAGGAAACCATAACAGGGACCTGTGAAGGTGTCGGGCACTTTGAGCCGCTCAGGCATTATGCGGAAGTCCATTTGATATTGGAGCCTGCACCGCGAGGGACTGGCATGCAGTTTGACACGCGCTGCAGTGAAGACATACTGGACCGGAACTGGCAAAACCTTGTGCTGACCCATTTGAAGGAAAAGCAGCATGCAGGTGTTCTTACAGGGTCCTACATAACGGACATGAAGGTGACCCTTGTCGCAGGACGGGCACACAATAAGCATACAGTTGGCGGAGATTTCAGAGAGGCGACTTTCAGGGCTCTGCGTCAGGGGCTTAAGGAGACGACATCTCTTCTTCTTGAACCCTATTACAGTTTTAAGCTGGTTCTTCCTGAAACCATGGTTGGCAGGGCGATGACAGATATCGATGCCATGCATGGCAAGTGCGTGCTGGATACCATGGATGGAAAGACAGCCGTCTTGACAGGATCAGGTCCAGTATCGACCCTGCGCAACTATCAGCAGGAGGTCAATGCCTATACCCGAGGCGAGGGGCGTGTGGCCCTGTCTCTAAGGGGCTACGATCTCTGTCATAATGCAGATGAGGTCATAGAACAGATTGGATACGATTCTGAACTCGATCCCTACAATCCCACAGGCTCTGTTTTCTGTGCAAAAGGTTCTGGATACCTGGTTCCGTGGGATGAAGTCAAAAGACACATGCATGTGGAGAGTGTTCTTAAGCCCAGTCGTACAACCGCGCCTGAACAAGAGGCACAGTTTGCGTCGGCGTATGAAGAGGATTTCATCAGCCTTGAGGAAATCGACGAAATCATCAACAGTACGCATTTTGCCAATAAGGGCAGGAAAAATGTGTGGAAGAGAAAGAGTGGAGCAAAGGAAAGCTACTACACATCATTGAGTGGATCAAGCGGTACGCGTTCAGCCCTGAGCAGCGGACATTTGGCTGAGGAGTACCTTCTCGTCGATGGCTATAATATCATTCATGCATGGCCTGAGCTGGAGGGACTTGCAAATGAGAATATGGAGTTTGCGCGCGGCAAGCTCATGGATATTTTGAGCAATTATCAGCCCATCCGGCGTTGCAAGATCATGCTCGTCTTCGATGCTTACCGGGTGGAAGGCAGGAAGGAATCTGTTGAAGCCTATCACAACATCCGCGTTGTCTATACGGGAGAAGCGCAAACTGCAGACCATTTTATTGAAAAGTTCGCCCATGACAATAAAAGGAAGTACAGGGTGACGGTAGCTACATCAGATGGCCTTCAACAGATTATCATTCGTGGTGCAGGCGCAGGTCTAATTTCGGCCCGTGAACTGCGTGAGACCATACTTGAGGCTGAGGCGACAGTGGCAGAACGCTATCTGACCAAGCGGGGACCGGAAGGCAGCAAGCTTGAAGACGCACTGCCGAAGGAAGCTGTAGAAAAACTAAAAAATTCAGTAGATTAGAAATAGATATGGTATATATTGTGAGACCAAGTAGTGAAAGGAGATTGAAAATGATTTTACTGCACTATCCTTCCTGAACAAGCAGCAGAAAGGCCAAGGCTTGGCTGGACGATAAGGGAATTTCTTATACTTTGAGACTGCTCCATAAGGACAATCCAAAAGCGGATGAAGTGAAAGTCTGGATGAAAGTTGGTGACTTGGAGTTGAAACGCTTCTTCAACACCAATGGAAAGCTTTTTAAGGAAAGCAATCTGAAAGAACGCTGGGATACCCTGTCGGAGGGTGAACTCCTAGAGATCCTTGAAAGTGACTGGCTGTATCATAAAAGACCGGTACTTATTGGGGACGGCTTTGTCCTAACCGGATTCAAGCAAAAGGAATGGGAAGAGAAATACGAAAAAATGATAGAGGCTTAAGTGCTAATTAGAAACACCTTGCCAGTCAGCGATAGACATAGCAAGGTGTTTTTTTGTACATGAGGTCAATCGAACCTTAAAAGTACTTTTTCCCGTAAGTGTTGAAATGAACCTTTTCCAGCTGAAGACTTTCTTCAGGATGGGGCGCCTTGATTTCATCCGGATAGCCAAAGGGAAGTATGCCAACGATGCGCATTTTTTCTTCCATATGGAGCAGGTCGCGTATGTATTGTTCTGTGGGTGCACCCTCCGCAGTGGTCTTGTCACGCATCTGAATCCAGCAGGATCCAAGACCAAGGGACGCCGCAGTAAGATGGGCGATGGTCAGAGCAATGGAGCCGTTCTCAATCCAGAGTGCAGTCTTTGTCGTATCCACCATGACAACCAGGGCCTGAGGCGCCTCTGCGATTGGCTGAGCGCCGCCGGGCTTTGCCTGAGATAGGCTCTTTAGAAGTGCGGGGTCATCGACATAGATGAATTCCCATGGATTGATTCCCCTGCCGGATGGAGAACGCAGTACGGATTTGATAAGTAGTTCGACCGTTTCAGCATCTACTTTTTCAGATTTGAATTTACGGATGCTTCTTCTTTCACTGAGTAGTGTATACAAGTTAAGTGCCTCCTTTTCCTATGCAATAAAAAAATGGGGATTGACAAGGGGCTTCCCCTTGTCCGATTTAAGGAAGGTGCTCAGCTGGCTGGTTTTGCCAGCGTCGAAGGAAACCATAGGGTTTCCTAGCGAAACGCCGAGGGCGTCTTTTTTTATTCTATCTTCAATGGGAGTGGGCGTCAACGGTGTAAGTTGAAGCCTTTTATCAGGCGTGGATCAGTAAATTGTGCTTTATTTTCAATTGGAAGCTTTGAAAATGGGTATGAATTGTGCACGGCTGAGAAAAATTTGGGTACGTTTTGGGGCATATTTGGACAGTGAGGGCGATTAAATGGGCAAAATCATGTTAATAAGTAGGGGAGACTGGCAAATAGACTTGCCCTATGTGCAAATAAATATCCATGATGAAAAAGACATTGAAAACAGTATTCAAGATGTAGACCTGATTGTCATACATTCGACATTTGATTTGTCGGAAAAAGGCACCCAGATCTTAAATGAAGGGTCAGAGCGGGATTTGGTTCCAATTGTAATTTATGGAGCGTCTTCTGATGCCCTTGAGCGATTTGATACTGTAAACTATGTGAGTTTTGTCATGGAAGAAAACAGCAGGCTGCTGGCACCGACCATAGAAAATCTGATGAAATACCGGGCGCGTTACAATGAAATAGCTGTTGACAGCGAACTCCTGGAACTCTTCTTGAAATACAATACAAGCTATGTGTTTTTCAAGGACGAAAATGCACGTGTGGTCAGGCTTTCCGACAATTATTCAGGCATGCTGGGCTTCCCAGCAAGAAAGGCCATAGGAAAAAGTATGGCAGATATTTTTCCGTCTGAGCTTGCAGAGAAAATGGTTAAGGACGACTTGAAAATCCTGAATGAGCTCAAGCCTGTTGAAGTCATTGAGGCACTGAACGGAAAGTATTATAAAACAAGCAAGTTTCCTGTAGTTCAGGAAAATGGAAAAGCCATTCTGGCAGGATTCACCATAGATATCTCCGACCTCAAGGAAATCGAAAAGGAGCTTATCGAATCCAAAAAGCAGGTAGAAATGCTGACTGTGACAGATGAAATGCTAAATATCAGCAACCGGAGAGGCTTTTTGAGCAACCTGGAAAAGGAAATCCACCGGATTGGGCGATATGGCGGGAAGTCGGCGCTAATCATTTTCGATATTGATAAGTTCAAGAGCTTTAATGACACGCTGGGACACTTCAAGGCAGACTATTTCCTGAAGGACATCGCCGAAAAGGTGAAAGGACTGCTCCGTGAAGATGACACATTCGGCAGACTCGGCGGCGATGAGTTTGCAGTTCTGTGTATCAATACGCCGCTTGATAAGGGAATCCGGGTTGCCCAGCGCATACAGGAATGTCTGGCTGCAAATCCCCTGATACTGGATGGAGAGACCTATCATTACACGGTGAGCATTGGTGTTTCAGAGGTCAATGAAGGCAGCGGTGAAATGTCTCAGCTCCTTCATAAGACAGACCTTGCACTGTATACTGCCAAAGAAAACGGTAGAAACCGCATTGAAGTTTCAAGATAAGGCACCTGAATTTCAAAGATTTTTACAGTCAAAAATGGGGCTGTTGCTTTCTAAAGCAGCAGCCCCGTTTTCTTTTAACTAAGGGAGATGTTATATGTTATAAGCGGCGTGATGCCCCTGATAAACAGCAGTAGTAATTGTAGATGGCTTAACGCAGTCGCCAACGAATTTGACGATTGGAGCGCTGTCCAGAAGGGTTTCAACAACATCTCTTCTAGATCTTTGACCTAGGGCGAGAAGGACTGTTTGGCCTTCAACCAGGACAGATTCGCCTTCCGCATTCAGACAAGTGACACCATCGCATGTAATGTTGGTACCCTTATGGTTCATACATACGTTGATTCCGCACTTTTCAATTTCCTGAAGAAGAAGTGGACGGTGTCGAATGTTTGCATCTGGAGACAGAGCATCATTCATTTCAACAAGGCTGACTTTTTTGCCTTCGCGGGCAAAGTGGATTGCAGCTTCACAGCCGGCAAGACCGCCACCCAGAACGACAACAGAGTCTTTAACTTCGTCAGTATGGTGATGATAGTCATTGATCAGGATGACATTGTCACCGTCAATGCCTGGAATTGGAGGAACGATTGGCGATGAGCCTGCGGCGATAATCACCACGTCAGCATTCTCATTTTCAGCATAGGCTGCATCCACCTTCGTGTTCAGACGAATATCAACGCCTTCCTTTTCAGCGATTCGGCCAAGAGAGCCACCCAGCATGTACATTTCGTTCTTGAAAGGAATGGCCTGCTCACCAATAAGGATACCGCCAACCTCGTCATTCATCTCACAAAGCACAACCTCATGTCCACGACGTGCAGCAGTGATTGAAGCCTGAAGACCGCCAGGGCCCGCACCAACAACGAGAACCTTCTTCTTGTCGCGTGCCTGCGGCACTTCCAGACCGTCGATTTCACGACCGATCATTGGGTTGACTGTACAGCGGCGTGTGCCTGTCATAGCACGCTCTGCCATACATACGTAGCATCTTAGGCAGTGAACGATTTCATCATCACGGTTTGTAACGACCTTTGATGGCAATTCTGGATCAGCGAGAAGGGCACGTGCCATTTCAACGATGTCCGCTTTGCCGGATGCGATGATTTCTTCCATCATTTCAGGATCATTCAGTGCGCCGATTGTTGCAACTGGAACAGAAACATGCTTCTTGATCGCTTCAGCAAGATAAACGTTTGGACCATGCTCTAGGAACATGGAAGGGTGTGTCACACCAAATCCTTTTTGGTAAGTGCCAGCTGAAACGTGAAGAATGTCGATTTTGTCTTCAATAAGTTTTGCAATTTCAATACCGTCTTCAAGTGTATAACCACCGTCAAAGAGTTCTGAACCACTCATTCTGAATTCAATTGGGAAACCAGGACCTACGGCTTCACGAATGCTGTCAAGCACTTCGCATGCAAAGCGCACACGATTTTCAAGGCTACCACCATATTCGTCTGTTCTCTTGTTGAAGTGCGGTGAAAGGAATTGGTTGATCAGCCAACCGTGACCGCCGTGAACCATAAGCATTTCAAAACCGGCTTTTTTAGCCAGTGCAGCCTTTTCGCCGTATGATGCTACGATTTCCTGGATCAGCTCTTTTGTAAGCTCCTTAACAGGTCTTCCGTCAGGACGTGTACCTGGGCTTGGGCCCCACTGTGCCATAGATTCCTTCTTATCTTTGTCAACCAGGTAGGTACCTGCATACTGACCAGAGTGTGAAAGCTCAACACTTGGAATCGCGCCGTGACGACGAATGGCATCAGCTGTATAGGTGAAGCTTGCCAGGGAGTCTACTGTCTCAAGATCAAGGTGGTACATGTGTGATGCTTCGGTTTTAGGATGAACAACAAGCTCGCTTACTGTAACATTTGCAGCGCCGCCTTTTGCACGGTTTTCATAAAATGCAGTGGATTTTGGACCGATTGTACAGTCCTTTGTGATATCCGTGCCACCCATTGGTGCACCGAACATTCTGTTTCTAAAAAATACATTGCCTATTTGAATAGGTTTTGACAGGTTTGGATACTTTCTAGTCATGGGTATCTCCTTTATATTAGTTAGATGTTTGTAGTTTAGATGAAGCCTTCTTTGTTGCGAATCGGTATACGAAAGTCAGCAGAAGACCTGCAAGTGAGAAGCCGATTGCTACAACAAAAGCGTTTGTGTACTGTCCTGTTGCACCGAAAATCTTGTTCAGGATTGTTGGACCAAAGTAGCCAGCTACTGCGAAACCGATGAACATGATACCAAAGTTCACACTGTTGTTCTTTGGGCCGAACTGGTCAGCTGTGAAGCCAGGGAATACACCCATGAAAGCACCAAAGCAAACGCCCACGATTGAAATGCCAGCGTAGAACATTGGAACACTGCCGCTTGCTGATTGAATCAGGCTGAGCAGACCAGCTACTGAAAGAAGACAAGCCAGTGCAAGTGTGTTGATGCGGCCGATTTTGTCAGAAATTACGCCTGCAAGAACTCTGCCCAGTACGTTGAAAAGTGCAAGTGTTGAAACAGCGGCAGTTGCACCGGCAACAGACATGCCCATCATGTTCTTAGCCATTGGTGAAACCATAGGAATAAACATGAGTGCTGCAAACGCACCACAAGTCAGGAGTGTGATCATGATGTAGAAAACTGGCTCTTGAATCATGGATTTCCAGTCTTTGTTTACAACAGCATTGCCACCGCTCTGTACGGGTGGTGTCCAGCCTTCAGGTATGAAGTTTTCAGGACATTTCTCTACAAGGAAGGCACTCGCGCAGATTGCTACTGTAAAGAATGCACCGATGATTTTAAATGCTGCTGTTGGACCTGCAGATGCGATAATGCCAGCTGCGATTGGTGGAATGATAACGGAGCTGATACCGAAAGTCGCCGTTGTAAGACCGCCGACCATCCCTCTTTTGTCCGGGAAGAATTTGATTGCTGTACTGATTGTTGCGCCATAAACCATACCCAGACCTAGGCCTAGCAGGATACTGTACGTGAAAATCAGGAAGCCGACGCTTTTAGCAAAGCCCGAAAGGAACATGCCGCCGCCGAACATAAGACCACCGATAAGGATGACCATTCTTGGACCGAGGGTATCGTTGATTTTTCCGCCGGTAATCATCGTAATCGGTCCAACGGAGTTGGCGATGATAAATACGATTGAAAGGTCACGCGGTGTAAGGTTGATGTTATTGAGTTGGCTCAGGTACTCTGCCATAGGACCTGCCAGAACGCTCCACGCGTAAAGCGAGCCAACACAAAGGTTGATGATACAGCTGGCCAGTAGAATTAGCCATCTCTTTTTAGATAAGTTCATAATGATCTCCTTGTTGTTATATTTGTAACAATGTTATACCAAAGTTATATCATCTATTTTTGAACATGTCAATATATACATGTTTAATAAATTATGTTTTTGAATACACGTTTTTGATTTGTTATAATGACTTATAAATTAAAACTCAAGTCATTTGAATGGGGAAAAGCGATGAGAACACTCAAATATGCGATATTAGGTCTGCTCAACAGAAAACCGATGACTGGATACGAGCTAGCCAAGGAGTTCAATTACGAACTGGCTGAGTTCTGGTATGCCAACCACAGTCAGATTTATCCGGAGCTAAAAAAGCTGCATAACGAAGGTCTGGTGGAGTTTGACGTTGAAATCAGCGGGGACATACTGGAGGCTAAGAGGTACCATATTACTGAAGAAGGCAAAGATGACTTCATAAAATGGCTGCATAAGGATGTCAAGATTTCAAAGACACCCAAGGACAAGTTCAGACTCCGTATGTATTTCTCAAATGAACTGGATTTGACAACACGTGTGCAGATGATGGAAAATCAGAGACTTCAGCATGTGAAGAGACTCAACACCCTGATGAAAACATGTGAACAGTATCCGGAGGTTCCTGAACGGGATTCCGACCGGTTCGGCGATTTTATTGTTCTTAGAGGTGCAATCATGCGCCAGGAAATGATTGTCGCATGGCTGGATGAATGCATTGGCTATTGCAAGGTGCCTGATTTGAAGGAAAAAGAATAAATGTGTTTTGCCTGTATCTAAGGGCCTGTTTCATATTTGGACAGGTCTTTTTTTGCGTAGGAAACTTTGAAGTACAAGTCATTTTTTTCCTAAAAAAACGCAAAATATTGCATATATTCTGGGTTGGAAAGGGTATTAGTTCAGTATGTGAACAATTTTAAAATGAATCATGCATATGTGTCGCAGTACTTGTGGATAGGAGTGCAACTACATGAATCAGCAACTGGACCTCAAAATAAATGAAATAAGGTCAAGGCTCGCAGATCTCTCCTTACTGACCCTGTCAATATTCTTCCTGCCCAACGTGGTTATAGGAATCATGCGCAGTCTTCATTACCAGTACGGTGTAACGGACATCATCACCATTACAGTGATGGTTATCTATCTGCTTACTTTCTTTTTTAGAAAGCGCATTGAAACGAAAATAAAAGGCATCATACTTATTGGGGGTATTTTTTTCATTGTCAATGGGGCCTTCTATTCCTATGGTCTTCTTAGTTTGGGAATGAGCCTTAGCCTAATAAGTGCCGTTCTCGCATCACTTCTTTTTGAGAGAAAAGAACAGATGGTGGTCTTTGGTGTTATTGTTTCTGTCGTGTCTCTGTATGGTTTTCTATCCGTACGTGGAAACGTTGAAGTCAGCCTGGATGCTGAAAAGTATATGACCAGCAGTTTTGCATGGATTACACAGAGTGTAGGCATCATGACCATGGTCCTGATGGTTTTTTTGGCAGTCACTTTTGTGTTTAGGTCTCTTGTAAGTACATCAAGTCAGGTCATCGAAGCACAACTGGAAATGGAAAGGCTGATAGAGGGTCTCCCAGATGTCATGTATAGCATCAATGAGAATAGGGAGTTTGTTCTTGTTAACAGCAGTATGCTGAATGTATTAGGCAAGCGTGTAGATGATTTGGTCGGCAAGCACTATACGGCTGCCTTTGAATCATCCATTTTTGACACGGATACCAAGAAGGATCTTTGGTCGGAAAAATTAGAGCAGACCTACACCTTAAAGAAACCATTAAGCTTTCAATTTGAGTACTTTATTGATCAGGAAAAAAGGATATCCGATGTAAAACTGATTCCAGTAATTGATGAAGAGGGCAATGTGAAAAGCGTGATTGGGAACAACAGGGACATTTCAGCCCTTGTGGATGCTGAAAAGAAAATACAGCTGATTCTGGAAACAGAAAACGAGAGGCTGGATTTGCTCGTCAAGTCTAAAACAGATGAACTTGAAACCACAATGAAGGAACTCATGCATTCAGAAAGACTGGCTTCTCTAGGCAGCCTCGTTGCAGGCGTATCCCATGAAATCAATACCCCGCTCGGAGTAGCCGTGTCCGCAACCAGCTACCTGCATGAAAACAACGACAAGGTTTACAACAAGCTGGTAGAAGGGGCGCTGAGTGCCGATGATCTGGTTGCCTATTTGAAGAAGACAGATGAAACAAGCGGTATCATAGCGACGAATCTGGCACGGGCAGCGGAGCTTGTGAAAAGCTTCAAGGAAATATCCGTGAATCAGAGCAGTGAAATGATCAGCCTTTTCAATTTGTGTCAGTACATAGACTCCGTGCTTTTAACCTTAAAGCACGAATACAAGAATATGAACATTGCCATTGCAGTGGAGTGTCCTGGAGACATGGAAATCAGGAGTTATCCAAGTGCATTTTCCCAGGTGCTCACCAACCTGGTCATGAATGCCATCACCCATGCATTTGAAGGCGAAGAGCGTGGCAACATAAGGATTACAGCAAATAGGATAAGGCATGAGCTGGTTCTCAAGGTAGTTGACGATGGTGTGGGAATTGACGCCGACCACCTTGGCAGGGTCTTCGATCCCTTTTTTACGACAAAACGCGGTGCAGGAGGTTCAGGACTTGGACTTAACATCGTGTACAATCTCGTTACCGACAAGCTTGGCGGCACGATTACATGTACAAGTACCCCAGGAAAGGGTGCAGTATTTACAATAAACATTCCAGACGTTGTTGCAGTGGAGGAGGGCGCGTGATGAAAAACTGGGACATAGATACGGACAAAATTTCATTTTTAGGCAGGTCTGAGACGGAAAAGGAAGAGCAGGTCATAAAAGATACCTATAAGGTAATCATCGCCGATGATGATGACGAGGTACATAAGATTACCAAGATGCTGCTTGGGGATTTTACCTTCAACAGCAGGAAACTGGAATTCATAGATACCTACAGCGGAAGTGAAACCATGGAGGTTCTTGCGTCAAGAGATGACATTGCCATTTTATTTCTAGATGTGGTCATGGAGAAGAAGAATTCCGGGTTTGAGGTGGTAGAGTACTTACGAAATGATCTGCACAATTACATGACCAGGGTTATTTTAAGAACCGGTCAGCCTGATGAAGCGCCCCAGGAGAAGGTTATTGAAAAGTATGATATCAATGATTATCGACTGAAAACCGAGCTGACTGTGAAAAGACTCTATACATCTGTTTATACGGCTGTAAGAAGCTATAGGGATTTATCCAAACTGCAAAGTCACAAGGCAGGTCTTGAAAAAATAATACGTGCCAGTGCCAACCTGTTCAACAAGGATTCCCTCAACGATTTTTTGGTGAGTGTGCTTCAGGAGCTGGCTTCCTTTCACGATCAGTCTAGGGGCGTCGTCTACCTGCGCCAGGATCAGGTTTCGAATGGTCTTGTCTCGGTGACACGTGACAATCGGAATTATATCATTGCAGCAACAGGAAGCTATGAAATGTATATAGGACGGGAAATGGATGAGGTGCCAGAGCTCAGCCATGTGCTCAGATATCTTAACGGTCCCGTGGATGATGAAATGGGCTTTGTCCGCAAAATCGAGAATGGATTCCTAGTCATCGGAAAAGACAATATGCATTCGACCAATTACATATTCATAGAAGGGGAGCATCAGCGGTTTGACTTTGACCTTCTCAATCTTTTTCTCTCAAATTTTTCAGTCACACTGGACAACTTCATTCTGAACAACATGCTAAAGGATACCCAGCGTGAGATCGTGTTTGCCCTCGCCGAAACAGTTGAATCGCATTTTGAGGAGACAGGAAACCACATCAAAAGAATTTCGAGTATGATGTACGAGTTTGCACTCCTGCACCGCATGAGCTATCAGGAGGCGGAAATGCTCAGACTGGCGAGTACCATGCACGATTTAGGGAAGATTGCCATACCCGATGCCATACTCAAGAAGCCGGGAAAACTGACTGCGGCAGAGTTCGATATCATTAAGACCCATACCGTGCATGGCTACAAAATATTAAATGGTTCTGACCTGCCAATTTTACAAATGGCAGCAGGCATTGCCCTCAACCACCATGAAAAATATGATGGGTCAGGATACCCGGGTGGAAAGAAGGACAGCGCTATTCCGCTTTCGGCGAGAATGATGGCAATTGTCGACGTCTTCGATGCCCTTACGCATAAGCGGGTCTACAAAGATGCATACAGTAGAGAAGACGCCATAAATATGGTGATGGAAGGAAGGGGAACCCATTTTGATCCCTATCTGCTGGATTTGTTTATGGCAAACCTGGATAGAATCCTTAAAAATGCTGGCAATTAGATAAAAGGAAATGCTGAGTGATCGTTAGGTGCTCAGTATTTTTTTGCAAATATTCAAAATAATCTACAAAAACTCCATAGAACATGTTGAGCTTACAGTTGCTGTAACGTTTATTATTGAAAATAAGAAAAGTTATTAAGGAGAAAAACGCATGAAATTCTTAGTGATTAATCCAGGGTCAACATCCACAAAAATTGCGATGTTTCAAAATGGGCAAGTAGTGCATGAGGAAAATATCATCCATTCTACTGAGGCGCTTAAGGGCTTCAAGCATGTGAATGACCAGTGCATTTACAGAAGGGAGCTTATTGAAAGCAAGTTAAGGACATGGGCGTGTTCGATTTCAGAGCTTGATGCAATCATCGGGCGCGGCGGCATGCTGTCGCCGGTCAGGGCTGGTGCCTATGAAGTCAACGACAAAATGATTGCACGTCTGAGTGCGGAAACAACGGTGGAGCATGCCTCGAATCTGGGTGCGATTCTTGCTTATGAGCTTGGAAGCCCTCACGGTGTCAGGGCATATATCTACGACTCGGTTTCTGTAGATGAGCTTGAGGATGTGGCGCGTCTCTCAGGAACACCGCTTCTACCAAGAAAGAGTTTCACCCATACCCTCAACACCCGTGCCATGGCACATGCCTATGCTGCATCCAAGGAGAAATCCTATTCTGAAATGAACTTTATCGTAGCCCACCTTGGCGGTGGCATATCTGTAAATGCACATAGAAAGGGACGCTTGGTGGATGTGCTTCCAGACGATGAAGGCCCATTCTCCCCAGAACGGACTGGACGTGTCCAGTGTAATGGGCTGATTGAGTTATGTTACAGCGGCAGGTTTGAAAAGTCAGAGCTTAAAAGACAGCTGCGTGGCAAGGGCGGTATGACTGCGTATTTGGGTACCAACAACGCGAAGGAAATCATAGAAAAAGCAGCGGGGGGGGAATACGGAGTTTGCCCTGGTTGTCGACGCCATGGCTTATCAGATTGCAAAGGGCATTGGCGAAATGGCGACAGTGCTTGAAGGTCAAGTTGACGCCATCATACTTACGGGAGGCATTGCTTATTCCAAATACCTGACAGACTTAATCGCAAGACGCGTCAGTTTTATCGCCGAGGTCGCAGTCATGCCCGGAGAGCATGAAATGAAGGCACTGGCTGAGGGCATAGAGCGTGCTTTGAAGGGTGAGGAACCTGTACGTAGCTTTGACGATACGATTTAAATATATGTTCTGAGGAAAACAGAAGACGGAGGAAGATTATGAAGGAACTGATGACTGGTAATGAAGCCATGGCCCGTGGAGCCTATGAGGCTGGCGTCCATTTCGCAGCAGCTTATCCGGGAACACCAAGTACGGAAATCATGGAGAATGTGGCGACATATAAAGGGAGTATTTATGCGGAGTGGGCACCCAATGAAAAGGTGGCCCTAGAAGCTGCCATTGGTGCATCTATAGCAGGGGGGCGCGCCCTGGCATCTATGAAGCATGTTGGTGTAAATGTTGCGGCAGATCCGCTGTTCACCTTCTCATACATTGGTGTCAACGGTGGCATGGTCCTTATCACGGCCGACGAGCCAGGTATGCACTCTTCCCAGAATGAACAGGACAATCGAAACTATGCGCGGTTTGCCAAACTGCCTATGTTTGAGCCTTCAAATTCGCAGGAAGCAAAGGACATGCTAAAGGAAGCCTTTGATTTGAGCGAGGCCTATGATACACCGGTTCTTTACAGGGTAACAACTCGGATTTGCCATTCCAAGGGGATTGTTGACTGCTCGGACCGCGTGGCGGTGCCTTTTAAGGAATATGTCAAAAACAGTGAGAAAACAAGTCCTGTTCCAGTGAACAGCCGTAAAATGCGGCACCGAATAGAAGACCGTCTCAAACGACTTGCAGAGTGGTCAGAGCAGACACCGCTCAATTATGTTGTGGATCATGGTTCACAGGTGGGTGTCATTGCCTCAGGTGCCGCCTTTGCTTTTGCAGAAGAGGTTTTTGGCGAGGATGTTTCCTATATGAAGCTGGGATTCACTTATCCGTTGCCCCTCGAAAAACTGAGACACTTTGCAGAAGGTAAGGAAAAGATATATGTCATTGAAGAAAATGATCCGCTTATAGAGGATGCCATGAAGCAGATAGGCATTGAGGTTCTGGGCAAGGACTGCTTCCCTTACTACGGAGAGATGACCTCAGATGTGATTCGTCAGTCGGTTTACGGTAAAACCCTGGACAGCATTGCCTATGACCAGGACAAGGTCGTGCCAAGACCACCGACACTTTGTGCGGGCTGTCCGCATAGAGGCTTCTTCTATGAAGTCGGTAAACGTAAAAACACAATGATATCAGGGGATATAGGCTGTTATGGCTTGGCATATGCTGCGCCTTACAATGCCATGGACATTTCGGTCTGTATGGGTGCGTCCATGAGTATAGGCCACGGCGCGCAGAAAATCTTCAATATGAAAGAGGATCAGAACATGCGGGTAGTCAGCGTGCTGGGAGATTCCACCTTCCTTCATACAGGCATGAACTCACTACTTAATGTTGCCTACAATAACAGCAACAGCATCAATGTCATTCTCGACAACAGAATTACAGGCATGACGGGACACCAGGAAAACCCGGGTACCGGATTCACACTTCAGGGAGATCCGGCAAGGGAAGCGGACCTGGAAGGTATTGCACGGGCTATGGGCATTGAACTGATTCGTACGGTGAATCCCAATGATCTTTCAACGGTAAACCAAGCCCTGGACTGGGCCTATGATCAGACTGAACCGACACTGATCATCACGCGCTACCCATGTGTGCTTAAAAAGTTCTCAAATGCGGACAAGGAAGAGTTTTCCGGTGCCTTCCAGTCAAAATGCACAGTCGATACGGAGGCATGCAGGGGCTGCAAACTGTGTTTGAAGGCAGGTTGTCCAGCAATTTCATTTGATAAGGACGCAGAAAAGGCGCAAATAGACAGCGCACAATGTGTGGGATGTGAAGTCTGTCTTCAGGTTTGTCCGTTTGATGCGATTGCAAAGGAGGCAGAATAATGACACAAAGCATATTACTTGTCGGTGTTGGTGGCCAGGGAACCATACTGGCAAGCAAGCTTCTGACGATTGGACTCATGGAAGCGGGATACGATGTAAAAATGAGCGAAATTCATGGTATGTCACAAAGAGGCGGTTCGGTGTCTTCCCATGTTCGGTACGGTAAGAAGGTTTCCTCTCCTGTTATTGAAAAGGGGGGTGCAGATGTTCTCGTCGCTTTTGAAAAAATGGAAGGCCTGCGCTGGCTGGATCATTTAAACCCTAAGGGAAAGGCTGTCATTAATGACTTTCAGATAGACTCCATGCCAATTCTTACTGGTGCCTTTGAGTATCCTGAGGGCATTCTCAAAGAGATTGAAGGGGTGGTTGATACAAAGGTCATCGATGCTGCTTCAAAGGCTGCAATGCTCGGAAATTCAAAAGTCATGAACGTCATTCTCCTTGGCGCGCTCATCAAGAGTATGGGACTGGATGAAATTGACTGGAACAGCATATTAGAAAAGAATGTGAAAGCAAAGTTTGTGGAACTCAACAAACAGGCCCTTGAGGCAGGTATGGCCCTGGTGGTGTCATCATGATAACCTGTTTTGCACAACTTGAAGATCAGGACCAGGCGGGGGTTCGCATTGCACTTGTATGGCCTGTCGATGACAATACCATAAAAGCAGCTTTAAAGGCGCATGATAAAGTAGGTGTGACACCCGTATTCATTGGGCATACGGCTACCCTCAAGCAGGCGGTGGAAAAACTAGGGGGTCACCAGGAGCGACATGTCTTTATGGAGGCGGATTCGCCTGAAGAAGCAGCTCAAATGGCGGTCAGCCTTGTGAAAGATCATAAGGCTGACGCCATAATGAAAGGCAAGGTAGACACTGCAGTTCTGCTGAAATCGGTTGTGTCAAAAGAGACAGGCATTCGCACAGGTGGGGTCATATCGCACTTTGTGATTCATGAGCTGGTGGGCTATCCAAAGCTGCTGGCCATGAGTGACGGCGGCATGAACCTGTATCCAGACCTGGATACAAAGACAGAAATACTGAAGAATGCCGTAAAGGCCCTTCATAGACTGGGTGTAGACAAGCCCATGGTTGGTGTGCTTGCAGCAGTTGAGAAGGTGAATCCCAAAATGCCGGAAACGGTAGATGCCCACGCACTTAAGGACATGAACAGAAAGGGCGAAATTGAAGACTGTTATGTCGAAGGGCCTATCTCCTATGATCTTGCAATGAGCAAGAAATCAGCTGCAATCAAAGGCTATGAAAGTCCAGTGACAGAAAATGTAGATTTGCTTCTCGTTCCAAACATCACTGTCGGGAACATATTGGGCAAATCCCTTGTATATTCGGCAGGTGCCAAAATGGCAGGTGTCGTGGTGGGGGCAAAGGCACCCATCATACTGACTTCTAGGGGCTCAAGCTTTGAGGAAAAGTACTATTCCATTCTTCTGGCAGGTATGATTGGAACATAGATCCAGACAGCCCCAGAGTGTAATTGAGATTTCAGCATAAAAAGCTGCGCGTAGGACATGTAAGAAATCCTGCGCACAGCTTTTTTTCAAAAAACCAAGACGAGCCATAGATGACATTTGCGGGGTGTCACCTGTGGCTCGTCTTCTATAAAGGTGGGGAAACTATCAATGGGTCTGGTTAGAACCTATTGACAGGTAATGCTCTTAAATTAGTTGGACATAGTCGAAATAACTTCATCCATAACTTCATCGCCACATACAGCGCGTGCGTCGTCATAGACAGGCGCAGCAAGCTCTTTCATCTTCGCGAAATCCGCATCTGTGAAATCGATGAACTCAACGCCTTCAGCCTCGAGCTTTGCACGAAGTTCCACTCTTGCAGTATCAGCAGCTTCACGGTGGAATGCTTCAACCTCTGTCATTGTGTCCATAATCAGGTCCTGGTAGCTTTCAGGCATGCTTGCCCAGATGTCTTTGTTGATTGTGTAAGCGTTGTAGAACATAACGTGGTGTGAGTTTACAACATACTTTTGCTGTTCCCAAATCTTACTGTTCCAGATTGTGTCCAGTGGGTTTTCCTGTGCATCAACCAGACCCTGCTGTAGGGCAATGTATAGCTCACTGAAAGGTAGTGGTGTAGGATTTGCGCCTACAGCTTGCCAGAATTTCATGTGCAGAGGGTTCTCCATTGTACGGATATCAAGGCCATTAAACTCATCAACATTATGTACAGCTACGTTTGTGCTGACTTCACGGTAGTCGATTGGCATGATGCTAAGAACCTTCGTGTTTACAGTGCCGTATTCCTGATCGATCAAAGCACGTGCTTTTGTACCTTCTTGAACGACAGCAGTTGCTTTTTCAATATCGTCATACATTGCAGGAAGATCAAGGAAGGAAAGTGCTCTTGATGTAGAGCCGCCAGCTGTTCCCATTGTGATTGCAATTTGTCCGGATTTCTGGTTTTGAATCAGTTCAGCAACGCTTCCAAGCTGGAATGCTGGGTAAGAGTCCACAGTGATTTTTCCGCCTGAACGCGCTTCAATAAGCTCTTTAAAAAGGAGTGTTGCCTTATGGCCATCTGACTCTTCTGGCGCACCGTGCGCTAGAATCAGGTTAAAACTAGGGCCATCAGCAGGCAGTACAGATTCAGATACTTCAGTGGATGCAGCTTCGTCCCCAGAAGGCTGCGCAGTCGTTGATTCTGGTTTGCTGCAGCCTACTGCAGAAAGGCCAAGAAACAAAGCTAGTGCTAAACTTAGAACACTTTTCATTTTCATAGATTTTCCTCCCATTTACACATACGTCATATATTTTGTGATTCATCGTGCATCTTGTTGTTGTCTCTACTAAGAAAGTACAAACAGTGTGATTTGCGGTATGAAAGTCAGCATCATGAGTGCAACCAGGTAGACTGCACAGAATGCAAGAGCCTTCTTTCCGATCTGGCTTACTGAAGCCCCTGAAATTGGGCTGGCTACAAAGAGATTAAGACCAAACGGTGGTGAAATGAAGCCGATTGCAAGGTTGAATACCATTACGACACCGAACTGTACCGGATTGATTCCAAAACGTGTCAGTACAGCCATAAGCATTGGCGAAATAATAGCAACCGCTGGACCTGCATCCATAAACATACCGACAATCAGTAGAATGAAGTTGAAGATCAATAGGAATGCCACACCGCTTGAGAAAGTCGATGTGAAGAACTCTGCAAGCATCGCTGGCGCTTTAAGCAGTGTAAGCACTCGTGAGAAAGCAATGGCGAAACCGAGCAGGAGTGCGATTGGCGCGTAGGCACGAATTGCACCATCAAGGAAGCTTGGAATGTCTTTGAACTTAACATTCTTGTAGACAAAGAGGCTAACAATCAGTGCGTAGAATACTGAAAGTACAGCAGCTTCGGTTGGTGTAACAATACCTGAATAAATGCCGCCTAGAATGATAACCGGTGTCATCAGGGCCCAGAAACCTTCTTTAAGAATTGCGGCAAGGCCTTTTGCCTTCAAACGTTCATGGTTTGCAGCAATTTTTTCCTTGTCTTCTCCTTTGATTTTGCAGTAGAAGTAGACGTAGATCATGAGCATCGAGGCAATCATGGCACCTGGCACAAAACCTGCTGTAAACAGGGCGCCAACAGAAGTGCCTGTCATCATGCCGTACATGATGAAGGGAATACTCGGTGGAATGATAATCCCAATACCACCGGCTGCGGCAACAAGTGCAGCAGAGAAGACCACATCATAACCAAGTGATACGAGAATGGGAATCGTCATGGCACCAACTGCGGCAGTTGTTGCAGGGCCGGAACCACTGATTGCACCATAGAACATGGCTGTGATGACAACCGCAATTGGCATACCTGCTGTACGCTTTCCAATGAAGTAGGCAAATACGTTGAAGAGCTTCTCCGAAATACCGCCTTGCGCCATGATGATACCTGAAAGCATAAACAGCGGGATTGCGAGGATTGGTGTACTGTCTACACCACTCTGCATTGCACGAAGCACATAGAGGGCATTTGCCGGAAACATAGGATTGATGATGCCAGGCAAGAAAGTGGCGAAGCCGATGCCCATGGCAATGGGAAAACCGATAATCAGACATCCAATGAATATTAATAGTACGGTGATTAACATGATTTAGCGCCCTCCTCAACGATGGTTGTTTCTGTAGTGGTGTCTGTTGACTTCACAGAAGCGATTACTTTAACAAGACGCTGAGCAATTCGAATATCTGCAAGTACAAATCCGAGTGTTCCAACTACAAACAACCAGTATGTTGGCATTGCCATTGCAGGACTAACTGTTTTTGACTCTTGAGCCAGCAGTGTAACTGTCACTGAGTTTTTTGTACAGTATAGGAAGAATGCCAGTGAAACGCTCCACATGAGAATATCCAGGGCTTTCTGGAGTTTTTTCGGCAGTGCGTTGAATAGGGCATCGATTCTAAAGAGCAGGTCTTCTTTTATGCAGTACCCAATACAAAGGTAAGCCGATGTTACGAATGCGTATCTTGCAAGCTCTTCGGCCCAGGGAAGCGCACTGCTGAAGCAGTATCGCATGATGATCTGGAACATGAGCAGACATGAAATCATAGCAAGAAGTAGCATCAACGCAACGCGCTCAAAGTTTTTATCCAACCATTTCAGTGTTTTCATATTTTATGCCTCCTTTTGAAAGCAGTCCAAATTCACGCTTGTACATGCGATAAACCGCTTCACGGATCCAGTCTGTAAGTGGCTCTGGAACAAGGTCAAAGCCATGTGGGACACGCGGCAGGCTGTAGAGTTCAGTAGGAACAGCGAATTCCATCAGGCGTTTTGCATAGTCAATCCCCTCAGTTCTAAGTGGGTCGTATTCGTTGACAATCATGCAAGTTGCAGGCAGGCCAGCCAGGTCGCGTGCCAGCGCTGGAACTGCGTAGTAAGATGGATCAACACCTTTGAAACCGCCTAGGTAAAGCTTCCAGACACCAGCTAGACCATCGCCAGATACAAGGGGTGCACCTGTGAAGTTTTGCTGTGCTGAAACCGATGATTGCAGATAATCCAGTGCAGGGAAGTTAAGAACCTGCGCTTTGACTTTTGGACCATTGTTGTCTCGCAGGTAAAGACAAAGACCTGCTGCAATACAGCCACCGGCGCTTGTACCAAATACGCCAATGTTTTCCGGGTCAATGCCAAGTGTGTCAGCGTTATCAACCGCATAGTTGAGTGCAGCCAGACAATCGTGGAGCTGTGCCGGAAAGATGCTTTCAGGTGCGAGTCTGTATTCCACAGAGACGACTGTACAAGGTACATGTTTAGCGATTAGGGATGCTCTGGTGTTGTCGTTGTCAAGATCGCCAGAAACAAAACCGCCGCCGTGAATGTTAAGAACAAGCGGTACGTTTTTAGCACCCTTATTTCTATAGACACGAATTTTCACATTAGGCTCTCCATCAAATCCGGGTACTTCCAGATCGAACATTTCCATACCTTCTGGAAGTGTAAAATTCAGCATAAGGTCCCGGATCATTTCGCCTGGTCCTTTTTTTTCACCGTCATCGCCGGAATTGAAGCCCAAATCTATACCGAACAGCATTTCATAACCTGGATGTGGATTGTATTTCATGATGTGTCTCCTCCTGTAATAGTTTCGTCTGCTATCTATGTTTCAAAAAACGATAAGTAGAAATGAATAATAACTATAATGATATTGCAGTTTTCTAAAACATACCCTAAGTATGTTTTTATATTACCGTGGGTATGCAAACGTTGTCAAGGAAAAAATCAGAGTGTCTTGACAACAAATGCTCTTTTTGTAGATAATGGTGTAGGATTTGACTATTAAGGAGCGCTTGAAATGAGTAGAACTGCGAAGACAAAATACGCAAAGGGAAATAAAACGAAAAATAAAGTTTTAAAGGCAGCCATGACATTGATTTCTGAAAAAGGGTATCAGAACGTGACCATTGATGAAATCTGCGCAGAGTGCAGTGTTACAAAGGGTGCCTTTTATCATCACTTCAAATCGAAGGAATCCATGCTCGACCAGCTTCACCTGGATACGGATGCACAGATAGAGGAAAAAATTCCAAAACTGCTTGAGAAGACCCCCTCACTTGACCGCTTTATGGAGCTGTCCTATCTGTACGCTCAGATGACTGAGGGCAGGGGTGTGGAGATTATGAAGCAGAAAATAAGGAACAACCTGGATTCCAACAACCGTCAAGTGGATATTAGTGAGTTCTACGATCCGAATAGTCGTCCGCTGCTTAATTTGTTTGAAGAAATTTATATTGAGCTGCAGAACATGGGGAAGGTTCGAAAAGACTATGATTTCAAGTATTTTTTCCATTTTCTGATTGTAACCTACGATGGGGTTGTACTCGACTGGTGCTATAACAACGGGGAGTATGATCTGCCTGAGGCGGTTCGTGAAGCCACGAAAAGATATCTGCTTGGATTCAGGGTCGATATCTGTGAACATATTCTTTCTTAAAATGAAAAACAGACAAAGAAACAGAACACTTCAAGATTTTGACTGCATGGAAAGTGCAATCGGAATTTGAGGTGTTTTTCATTTTGAGTTGCAAAAAAACAAATTTACCTGTACAATACATACTCATAGTATGTTTTTATAAACATGAATTGGGAGGTTGTGAATCAGATGGGAAACAAGAAAAGTGCTATATTTGGGGATGTAGTTTGGGGTGTGTTGTTTTTTAGTGCGATACTCATGCTGGCGATTCCAGCAAGTCGGGAAGCTTTTATTAAAGCAACAGAGGCGCATCCCTATATGGGCGGTTTTGCAAAGTTTGCAGTCTTGGCGTCCATGGGGGATTTGCTGGGTGTACGCATACTGAATGGCCAGTGGCATGTGCCGTCAAACATCATTCAGAAGGCATTTGTATGGGGTGTGCTTGGTATGGTAATCACACTAGTATTCTCTGTTTACATGGGCGGTGTTGCCATAGCGCAGTCGGCTGGGAAGCTACCCTTTGAGGGGGTTACCCTGGCACAGGCATTCTTCGGCAGTTCTGTCATGAACCTGACCTTTGGTCCCATGATGTATGTCTATCATTTTACGGGAGACAAGCTCATGGAAGTGCTTTTCATGAGAAAAGAAGATAGGCCGACTCTGAAAGAGGTTGTGGATGCTATGGACTGGTATACTCTGGTGAGTTTTTCCTGGCTAAAGACATGTATTTTCATTTGGATTCCTGTGCATACACTGGTATTTCTGCTTCCAGGTCAGTACAGGGTATTGGCGTCAGCCTTTTTATCCATACTGCTGGGTGTGATTATTGCGTTTTCTAAAAAGAGCAAGCAAGTTATGGAACAAGCCGCTTAGTTGGAAAATCATGAATGCACGGGTATTGGCGTCATAAATAGAGCCCTCAGAAGTTAAACTTCTGAGGGCTTTCTTACTTTTTACGACCATCAAATCATGACACCAATGATGATTGACAAGGTTCCAACTTATTGTTGAGTCAATTTGAATGTGATACCATACAGTTGACAAAATTACAATTTATACTACAAAATCTTACAAGCGAGGGCTTATTCAAACAAGCGGGGGGCTGAATGAAAAACCGGATACTTTTGATACTTATAGGACTCATTTTATTGAGTTTTCAAGCAGAAGGCGCTTGGGCGGCGCAGGATAAAGACTATTCCAACCAGACCATTGTCGTTGGGGGCGATATGTATTTTCCACCCTTTGAGTACCTTGATGACAGCGGCACTTACAAAGGCTTCAATATTGACATCATGTATGCCATTGCCATTGAAATGGGTCTTGATATTGAAATCAGGCCCATGACCTGGAAGGACGCGGCGGAAAGTCTTCAAAGAGGGACCATCGATGTGATCCAGGGCATCAAGTACTCAAAAAACAGAGAAGAGATATACACCTTTTCAGAGCCCTATCTTGAGTCTTCCCTAGCCATATTCATTGCGGCAGACAACACCTACATCAAATCCATGGAGGATCTTTCGGGACATGTCGTATCGGTACAGGAGTACGATGTTGCCTATGACGCGATCAAGTCATTAAAAGGTATACGGATTGTCTCCGAGCCCAGTCAGCTGGAAGCTTTGCGGGCCCTTGTAAATGGGGAGGTTGAAGCTTTTGTCGGAAACAGGCAGACGGGCCTGTATTCCCTGCAAAAGTATAAATACAGCGATGCGGTCAAGGTCATTGGTGAACCTATCAACCCACAGCCCTACGGACTGGCTGTTAAGAAGGGGAATGAAGCGCTGCTGGATATTCTCAACGAGGGGCTGCGCATCATCAAGCGCAACGGAACCTATGACAAAATCCATGACAAGTGGTTCGGCGTGGAAATCTATTCAACAAGAGAGGCCTTGAGAAATTACATATACGTCTTTCTGACGGTGGCGGGCCTTTTGGGTCTGTATGCCTTTTCTAAGGCACACATGAACAGAAAGCTTCAAAAGGAAGTAGACAGACAAGTTCGCGAAGTGGAGCAGTCCAATCTCTTTAAGGAAAACATCATCAACAGTATTTTCAGTGGGCTGATGACCTTCAGCACAGAGGGTGTCATCTTGAGTGTCAATGACAATGTGGAGAAAATCTGTAAATGCAATGCACAGGCCTTTGTGGGCAAAACCCTTTATGAAGTGCCCATGTGCGCCTTTATCAACAGGGATCTGTTTGAATCCATTCCAAAAACCCACGGACGTGTCTTCAATCAGGAATCCATGCTTGAAATTGATGGAAACATGCGGGTGATTGAGTACAACATGAGTCCAATCATTGATAAATCGGAGAACCTGTGCGGTGTTACAATCACTTTCTTGGATATTACCCTAAGGCGCAGAAATGAAGAACAGATCCGGCGCAAGGACAAGATGGAATCCCTTGGCAAGCTCACTGCGAATATTGCACATGAAATCAGAAATCCGCTGACTTCTATTAAGACCTATATTGAACTGCTGCCGAAAAAAATTGACAATACAGCTTTTCGAAATCAACTGATAAAGGATGTTCCTGACGTAATCGGTCGATTGAATGACTTGATTACAGAGCTCCTCGAGTATGCAAAGCCACGGGTTCCAAACAGAGAGACATTTGCTCTTGTTAGGCCGATTGAAGAAGTCATGCACCTCATTGAGGGCGAGCTCATAAAACACCGTGTTGCCTATTTGGTGGATCTGGATTCTGACCTTGAAGTCTATTTTGACGTGCAGCAGCTCAAGCAGGTACTGATCAATCTCTTAATCAACAGTATTGATGCTGTAAAGACAAAGGAAGATGCCAGAATACAGCTGCGCGCATTCCTTGAGGCGCCTTATGTGCTACTTGAGGTGGTGGACAATGGAATGGGTATATCAGCTGAAGACATGAAACATATATTTGAACCCTTTTTCACAAACAGACAGAATGGGACCGGACTCGGATTGTCCATTGCCCAGCAGATGATAGAAGAGAATGGCGGAATGATTACTGCAAGAAGTATCCTGGGAGAGACCACAACCATGACCCTGCATCTGCCTATTGACCAGAACGTATCCACGGAGGCAATATCATGAAGAAACTACTCATTATTGATGATGAAAAGACCATATGTACGTCATTGATGTTTGCGTTTGAAGATGACTATGAAATCACCACTGCAAGCAATATTTACGAGGTGGAGTCTGCGCTGAACGCTGTCTATTTTGATGTTGTCCTGCTTGATTTGAAGTTTGGAGAAATAAGCGGACTCGACCTGCTGCCCATGATCAAGCAGAAGAATAAGGACACCCCGGTGATTATGATGACGGCTTATGCCAGCGTAAAATCTTCAATCGACGCCATGAAGATGGGCGTCTACGATTACATCATGAAGCCCATCGATATGGACAAACTGCGGTTTTTCATACTGAAAGCGGTAGAGTACAAGTGTCTCAATGAAAAAATCACCAGACTTGAGAACGCAGTCAAGCACCACCATAAAATACATAAGATTATTGGTAGCTCCAAGAAGCTCCAGGATGTCTTTCATATTATCGATAAGGTGAAAAACATCAATATGAGTGTTCTCATAGAAGGGCAAAGTGGTACGGGAAAGGAGTTGGTCGCTCGTGAAATTCATTGTCAGGGAAACCGAAAAGACCAAGCCTTCGAGGTTGTAAATTGTGGGGCAATACCGAGCACCCTGATTGAAAGCGAACTGTTCGGTTACGAAAAAGGCGCATTTACCGGGGCCGATACGCGTAAAAAGGGACTCTTTGAGCTGGCAGACAAGGGGACTCTCTTTCTAGACGAAATTGGAGAAATGGATTTGCACGCACAGGTCAAGCTACTTAGGGTCCTGCAGTCCAAGGAAATATTTCCACTAGGCTCTGAGGGCAGCAAGAAGGTAGATGTGCGCATTATTGCGGCAACCAATAAGGATTTGAAAGAGCAGGTTGAAAACGGACACTTTAGAGAGGATTTGTATTTCAGGCTGAATGTCGTTCGAATCAATATGCCGCCGCTTAAGAATCGCCACGGAGACATCCCTATGCTGATAGAGCATTTCATTAAGCAGACTGCAGAAAATTACGGTATGTCAGCAAAGCGCATAAGTCGTGACGCCCTTGCGGCGCTTGAAACCTACAGTTTTCCTGGGAATGTAAGAGAGCTTCAGAATATCATTGAACGGGCATTGGTTTTTGCAGGCGGAGATATGATTCAGCTGGAAGATCTTCCAGAGAGTGTGACAGGTCAAACCATGCATGCTCTGGGCAGGCAATCGGGCATCATTCCTGTGGCGATTGGGACAAGACTCAAAGATGCAGAGCGCCTTTTGATAGAAAGAACCCTGGAATATCATGAGGGGAATCGGCGAAAAACGGCCGAGACCCTTGGTATGAGTGAAAGAAATCTGCGCTACAAAATCAAGGAGTATATGGAAGGGTAATGCTTTTAGCCTTCAAGACATATAAAACATGCAAAAATTTCTAAACCGGCAAAATTTGCCGGTTTTTTTGTGCGTTCCAGTGCGTGCTTTGATTGTATAAGGATGTTTAAGTCCTTGCAATAGGAGGCTTGTAGGGGTAAGTGTAAAATTTCAGAAAATTGGCACGAAGCTTGCGTTATATAGGGTTGAGCAACAAATAAGGGGCGTGCAGTAAGCACGGGAATGACTAGGGAGGATGTAAGTATGATAATGAAACGCTTTGGAGCGATTTTGCTGGCGGCAGTAATGATGTTTTCTAGTGCTGGGTGTTCAAATACAGCTCAGGACACGGGTTCAGGCGAAAAGGCACCTGAAAAGCAATTTGTCACTGTTGTTACGGGTTCAACAGGCGGCACATATTATCCTGTAGGAACTATTTTTTCAACGCTTTGGAATGAAAAGCTGGGCGCAGACGGCATTGTCGCATCTGTTCAGTCATCAGGAGGATCGGTAGAAAACCTCAATATGCTTAAAAACGGTGAAGCACAAATGGGCATTGCCATGGCCAACCTAACCCTGTTTGCCTACGAGGGGTCAGGTAAGTTCGAAGGCAACCAGTTTGAAGATGTTCGCTTTGTTACAGCACTCTGGCCGGATGTGACCCAATTTGTCGTGACTGAAGACTCTGGAATCAATTCCGTATCGGACCTTAAGGGCAAGTCCTTCAATGTCGGTGGAGCGGGTTCTGGTACTGAGTATTCAAGTAAAGTCATTCTTGAGGCAGTAGCTGGTATTTCCTTTGATGACATCACAGCGGAACACTTAGGCTATTTCGAAGCGTCAAGTGCCATGCAAAATGCACAAATCGACGGCATGAACGCAGAAGGTGGGATTCCTCTCTCGGCTGTTTCTGAAGTGGCAGCGAGTAAGACTGCTGTTAAGCTGCTTGAATTTACAGACGAAGAGTACGCAAAAATCAAGAATGTAGCCCCATACTATGGTCAGTTTGTCGTACCGGCGAATCTCTATGCAGGCATTGACAAGGATGTACAGACAGTAGGCATCAAATCGACACTGATAACAAGTGCAGAGATGGATGAAGAGGTTGTTTATAATCTCGTTAAGGAAATCTATGAAAACCATGACGCGATAAAGGGAGATCATAAGGCCCTTGAAGTTGTAACACTTGAAGAAGCACTTAATGGTTTGCCGCCAGTGCCCCTGCATAAAGGCGCAATCAGATACTACGAAGAAAAAGGAATCACTGTACCGGATCATTTGAAATAGGTCCCGCAGATTGAATTTCTAGAGTCTGGCATTTTGCCGATACCCTGTGGCCGCCTCTATGGCGGCCCTTCTTAGTATTTTAATTGCGTCTATTCAGGCAGATTGGAGGTAACATGAACATATTCAAATTGCGCGGCAAGGAAAAGAAGGCGCGGGCTGAAGAAACCAGTGAGTCCAGAAAACTCTATGGTCGCGCTGCAGCAATCGTCATGATTTTTGCAGTGTTCACATCGGTGTTTCATATATGGATGAACAGTGCGAGCCTGATGATTGCAATCAAGAAAAATGCAATTCACCTGGGACTCATTCTGGGACTGACCTTTCTCATGTATCCGGCAACTTCAAAGTCGCCAAAAGATAGACCCTCAAAGCTTGACTGGGTTTTGAGTGTTCTGGGTGTTGCAGTTGGCGTATATATTTTATTCACCTATGACGCGCTGATTGAGCGGTCGCTGGTGCCAAATACAGTAGATCTGGTCTTTGCAGTCATCGCCATACTCTTAACCTTGGAAGCGGGCCGCAGAACCGTAGGGTGGATACTTCCAGTGCTTTCAGTCGCATTCATCTTTTATGCTAAATTTGGCTATCTCTTTCCGGGTATGCTGGCACATCAGGGCTTTACCTGGAATAGAATCCTGACCCGCATGTATTTGACGGACAACGGGATATTCGGGGTCACTTTAATGGTCTCGGCATCCTATGTTTTCATGTTTATACTATTTGGATCATTCCTGAACAAAACAGGCGCTGCAAAGTTCTTCAATGACTTCGCCCTGGCCTTTGCAGGAGGATTAAGAGGCGGTCCTGCCCAGGTTGCAGTTATCGCCAGTGGACTTATGGGAACCATCAGCGGCAGTTCGCAGGCCAATGTGGCAACGACGGGCAGCTTTACAATTCCGCTTATGAAAGAAGTCGGTTACAAGCCGAAATTCGCAGGGGCTGTTGAGGCTGCGGCATCGACAGGAGGCATTCTCATGCCGCCGATCATGGGGGCTGCATCCTTCATGATGGCATCTTTCCTGGGCATTCCTTACTTGAAAGTCATGGCTGCCGGAATCATTCCGGCAATATTCTACTATTTTGCAATCATGATTATGGTTAATTTTGAGGCCAAAAAATACGACCTGAAGGGCATCCCGGCAGAAAGACTGCCAAAGCTCAAAGAAGTCATGAAATATCAGGGACATATGATGCTTCCGATTGTCATGATCTTATTCCTACTTGTTAAAGGACTGACGCCAATATACGCGGCTTTCTTTGGCCTGATTACAACGATTTTGACGAGTATGCTCAGAAAATCCACACGCATGAATCTTCAGCGTTTCCTTGAAGCCCTTGAGGAGGGAGCGAAAAGTGCCGTGCCTGTCGCCACAGCATGTGCGGTAGTGGGCTTCATCGTAGGCGTTGTATCCATGACCGGGCTTGGTCAGGCTGTTGCGCACAACATCATGAAGCTTTCAGGAGGACAGCTATGGCTGGCACTCATTCTGGTTATGGTGGCATCCATTTTCCTGGGCATGGGTCTTCCTGCAACAGCCTGCTACATTATAACAGCCAGCATTGCCGCACCGGCACTGGTGAAAATGGGAGTCAACCCTCTAGCGGCCCACTTCTTTGCCTTCTATTATGGAACCTTGTCGGCAGTGGTTCCGCCTGTTGCGCTGACATCCTACACCGCAGCCGGCATTGCAGGTGCCAACCCGACGGACGTTGCCTTTAATGGTTTCAAGCTGGCCTTTGCGGGCATCATCATCCCTTTCATGTTTGTATATTCGCCTATTTTGCTTATGCAAAATGTCACATTGGCCAAGCTGGTTACAGTGATTGTGACAGGCATTATAGGCATTGTCTGCCTGGGTGCATCGGCTGAAGCCTATATGCGGACAAATATGAATATGGTCGAGCGCGTAGCGGCCTTTGCTGCAGCCATTCTCATGGTAAAGCCGGGGATGCTTACAGACCTTGCAGGTGTCGCACTTTTGATTGGTGTGCTTGTTTCCCAAACAGCCAAGGTGAAAAAAGAGAAGCTGTCACTGGACAAGTGCGCGGTGGAAGAAGGATAAGTGCATTTATGAGGGCATCACAATACAGTACAGGCAGGCTCAAAAGAGCCTGCCTGTAGTTTTTTGTATATTTAGTTTTATGATTCCAGCTTCAAGCCATTCAGTTCAGGTGGAGACCAATATTCTATTCCATCAACCTTGCCTTGAATGCATCTCTTTAAAACACTGACCTATAATATTCATGAGTATGTTAAAGCTGATGAAATCCTGCTCCGTACCATTGCCATCAAAACACAAATGGACATTTCCCTTCATTTGAGGCTGCGAGGTATTTGAAATCACAATCAATTGGCATGTGTCTTTCAAATTCTGCCGAATTGCGTTCTCGTAATAATTGGCGAGTGACTTAAAGTAGTCAAAGTAGAAGAGCACACTGCCATCTTCAAGGCTCTCAAGGGCTTCGAACTGGTCGTTAGGCGATAAAAAGGCCTTGGTTTGACACTTGTGCATGACCAAATCAACTTGTAATCGCCAAGCCTCCTGAGGAATTGGACATCCTAAGAAGATGACCTGTGAGGCCTGGGTAAGGCTGGAGGCCACACGGTCGATCTGTGCCTGATCAATACTCCTTTCAAGTTGATCCAGGTTGAGCTTTAAATGACCGATATAATCCGAGAGTGTGTCTCCAGAATTTCCACCAGCAGGCATATAGGCACTTTCATAATAATAGGCCATTTTAGTGTGGTAAAGATTTCAGGCAGTTTTGATACCGTCATGGGATAGTTCATTTTTTTGAAAAACCGCTGCAATGTAGAGGGTGAGATATGACAGAGGTCCGCAATTTCTGCTGCAGTCATCTTTTCGAGTTTATCAAAATGTGTCAGCAGACATGCTGCAACATCATGATACACCGTTTGAGTATTAAAGGTATTATACATTTCAATTAGGCCAAGTAAATTTATCATTTTTCCCTCACATCATTTTCGGAATTGCGTACTGTAGGATTCATCCATAGTATATCAAAATTCACTTTGGATTGTTTCATGTACTGCCTTATTCCTGTGCAGTGAATTCGGCTGCGTTAATGCCTGCCAATCTGCCTGATGTGTAGGCAAATCCCAAAGTACCGCCTTCAAAATCGACATAGGACATACCATACATGCCGCCTGCATCTGCACCGGCAACGTATAGCCCACTGATCGGCATCATGTTTTCATCAACAGCCTGAATTTTTTCGTTGATCTTAACACCGCCGAGTGTTGTTAAATTTCGAGTCGTATATTTCACAGCATAATAGGGACCTGACTGAACTGGAATCAGGTGTGTTGTATCGGCAAAGAAAAGTGTGTCCTGTCCAGCCTCAATTGCGCCATTATACTGGTTGACTGAAGCTGTAAAAGTATCTTTGTCAGCTCCAATCGCTTCAGCCAGTTCTTCTAGCGTTTCACCTTTGAAGACTATATCTGTTTCAAGGGCCGCTTCGAGCAAAGGCCTATAGTCTGTTGGTGTGTTCTCTTGCTGAATCAGGAATTCTGTGTCATTGGGTTCGTTGAATTCCATGTAGAACTGGCGGTTGTCTTTCCATAGACCATAATGGTCTTCGATGGATGCATACCCCTCCTGAGCAATCTGATCAAGAACACTCTTATCCAAAATAATGTATTCTAGCTGATGTGGCTGCATATGAATCTGAGCACCGTGGATTGCATAGTCGGAGGCCGTTGTCTCATCTGAAAAACGTTGCCCGAATGCATTGACCCTTAGATGTGGATAGAAGGTGAATGCATTTAGAGCAAACCAATCCCTGCCTAGAGTTTCGATTAAGGGACCAAAGGATTCAGCAGGGAAGGTCTGCCAGAAGTATTGGCTGGTGTGAATGCCGTACTCATCAGCGCCGGCATCCCAAGCCATGTTAATACCGTCTCCCACATTGGTTGCTATTTCACCCATTGCGTAATTGGAGCCTAGGTATTGCCTTAGCATTTTTTCATTTCCGCCATATCCGCCTGTTGCCAAAATGACGGCTTTTGCATTGATTTTGAGCTGTGTACCATCTTCTCTTCTTGCCATAACACCTACGACTGCACCCGCATCATCCTTGAGCAAATCAGTTGCTGGTGTAGAAAACATGACTGTACCGCCATTTTCTTTGTAGGATTCTATCAGCTTCTCAATAGCTACAGCTCCCCCTTCTGCATAGCCATGAAGTGTTGCAGGCATGCCTATATGCGCGTAGCTTCCGCCAGTTCCAGCATCCACCAGGTTTAATGCACACCCGTTTTCAATGAGCCAGTTGACGGTCTCGCTAGATTCATCGATGATGGTCCTTACTAGAAGGGGATTCATGAATCCAGAAGAAGAAGTCATGTATTCGTCATATAGCCATTCCTTGCTCACAGTCTTACCTGCCTGAATCTGCAGGTCGCTTTCAGCAGCAAAAAGTCCGCCGGCAAGTGTTGCTGCACCCATAGGTTTAGCTGTTTTCTCAAGAAGCAGTACATTTTGATTCCTCTCACTTGCAGCCAGGGCAGCAGCTGTACCGGCGCCCCCAGCACCTACGACGACGATATCGTAAGAGCATTCTTCAATACGTGCATCTTGCCCATCACTCTTGCTGATCTTAAGTGAGTCCACGTCGCCACCGGCCTGTTTTACGCAATCTTCAACCGCTGTCAGTATCGCTTCGCTCGACAGGGATGCGCCGCTTACAACATCAATAGCGAGACTTTGCTTCGCTACGATTTTATCTGGAATGGATGCGAGTGCGCCGTCTGAGATCCCTTCCGTTTCATTTTGACCATTTACGGTTACAGACTCAATTTTATCATCAGAGAAAACAACTTCGACCTCTATCGGTCCATTTTTACCATTTGCACTGGCTGTATAGGTTCCAGCTTGAAAAATTGGATGATTTTCCACTTGCCCCGATTGTCCCTTGTCTGATTGGAGGCTTGTGCCTTGACATGCTGTTATGCTCATGACTAGGGTCAAGCATATGAACAGACTTAGTATTTTTTTCAAGTTTACTTTCATTTTTATCTACCCCTTTATATCGTAGTCCAGAGTTTTTTATGTGAGCTCGTCGTTAACTTTATCACAAGTGAAATCACGCGGTTTATCTCTCTCGGACAATAGAAGTCTGTTTCAGATGTTTTTTACAATTTATAGGATAAACGCTTTGCTTTAGGCAAAAAAAAGAAACAGGATTCGCCATTGTCTATGTGCGAATCCTGTTTTATTTGTGTTAAGCCCGCCTAGTAGAGGCTGTCCTTATCAAGGTAGTCTACCAGTTTTGAAATGGCCTCTGTTGAACCCTGGAGTTTTTCTTTAAGTGTCTCCATGCCCTTGAGCTCCAGTCGCGATTTCGGCCCGCTGATGCTGAGTGCGGCAACGATGCTGCCGTGGTGCCTTATGGGTGAACTGATACAGGTCAGCCCATATTCATACTCCTCATTGTCAAAGGCGATGTCTGTTTCTTTGATCTTTTTACGTGCATCCAAGTAGGTATCGGCGTCAATGATGGATTCAGCCGTTCTCTTTTCAAAGGTCGTTCCGTCGAAATAGGCTCGGAGTTCGGCGTCCGTTTTGATGCTCAAGAATATTTTTCCTGAGGCAGAGCAGTTTAAGCTGCTCATGGGAATGAGGCGCGAGGCGAGGATCGAGTTCGTATTGTGGGACCTGTAGAGGGTCAGTGAGTAGCCCAGATGTTCAACAGAGAGGCTGATGCTTTCACCGATTTCCTTGGAGAAACGGTCTATGATTGGGGCTGAGAGTTCCACAAGATTCAGTTTGGCAGAGACTTTTGCACCGTACTTAATAAGAAGCATTCCAAGCTTGTATCTGTCAGAATCGTGTTGTTTTTCGACAATCCCCCATTTTTCAAGTGTAGTAAGGATTCTAAAAGCAGTCGCTTTTGGCAAATCAAGATCGGATGCCAGCTTGCTGACGCCTACAGCATCATCAGCCCTATACAGGTAGTCTAAAATTTCGCCTGTTCGATCAACCATTGTGTTAATATTGGACATACCGTTACCTCTCATCATTGTAATGGACATTCACATGCAGTAGTTTATAGGTTGATTATATCATATTAGATAGGCGTGAGCATTGCAAACAAATATGAAACATCGTTTCAAAATTACTTGTCAAGCATTTTGACGGGTGCTATAATGAAGATGTAATGAAACGGCGTTTCAAAAATTAATCAAGGGAGGATGCTATGTCTTTAAATGAAGTATCAGTAAAGAGTGAATACACATTAAGTCAGAAAATGAAGTTTGCCATACCGTCGATTATTGGTTTGTTGCTGTTTGTAATTCCTTTGCCGTGGGGTGGCGGGGATTTGACCATTGGGGTCGGGTATATGGCGTCCATGTTCAAGGGGGCATTTGGAAGCTATCTGCCTGCAATGATGGTTTATGTAGTTATTTTAAGCGCTGTCCTTTCCAGTTTGGCACTTGCCTTTAAACCGGCATTCGTTAAGGACAACACGTTTCTTAGGAACCTTTTTCTCGTTTCGCCTGTGAACCTGGCAATACGAATTGTATCAGCTGTATTCGGATATGCCGTCCTGAATACGGTCCAGACAATGGGCCTCGACAAAATATCCAGTCCTTATACAGGCGGTGTTGTCGTCAATGACCTGTTTCCAGTTCTGGCAACATGGTTCTTTTTCTCAGGGTTCTTTTTGCCGCTTCTTATGGAGTTTGGATCGATGGACTATCTGGGAACACTTATACGCAAGTTCATGAGACCCCTGTTTAAGGTGCCGGGTCGTTCTGCCATCGATGCCATAGCGTCGTGGATCGGATCAGGACCTGTGGGGGTTGTCATCACCGATAAGCAGTATCAGGAAGGCTACTATACACAGCAAGAGGCTGCAATCATTTCAGTCTGTTTTTCATTGGTATCATTGCCATTTGCCGTGTTTATCGCAGAATTCCTGAATATTACCACAAGCTTTATAGCCTTCTATGGGGCCATCAGTATTGCTTCCTTCACAGCTGCACTGATTCTACCGAGAATTTATCCATTAAATCGAAAACCAACAGACTACATGCCGGGTGTTGAAGTCAAAATCAACGAGGATGTGCCAGCCGGAAGAACCATCCATGGCTGGGCCGTTGAACGGGGTGTGCTCCGTGCCGAGCAGGCACCGAATATTCAGGGCCTTGCGCTTTCCGGACTGAAGACGGTTGTTGATGTTTACTTCAGCTTAATGCCGATTGTACTTCTTTTGGGGACCATTTCACTGGTGGTCGCAGAGTACACACCGGTGTTCAGCATTATTTCGACGCCGCTTGTACCGCTGTTTGAACTCATGAAGGTACCGGATGCAGCAGTTGCTGCTTCGGCGACACTTGTCGGATTTGCAGACATGTTCCTTCCTGCAATCTTCGTTAAGGGTTCTACATTTGAAATCACGCGATTTATCATTGGAGCGATGTCCTTCACACAGCTGATTTACATGACTGAAACAGGCGCCATCATTCTGCGGACGAAGATTCCTGTGAATTTTATGGACCTGTTCATCATATTCATACAGAGAACGGTCATCACTTTGCCGATTGTGGTATTTATCGCTCATTTGATCTATTAGGGGGAGATGAAGCATGAAGCATAGATTTATTGCAAAGCGTTACTGGAAAGACAAATCGACACCCATGGGCGCAGTGGACGAACTCGCAAAAGGCTATTCGGATGTAATTGACCTGAGCCTGGGCGATCCCGACCAGACTACCGATGAAGGCATTATTGAGTTCGCCTTCAATGAGGCCAGAAATGGGCATACAAAGTATACGGATTTCAGGGGTGACCCGGAACTGAGAGACGAAATCAGAGCCTATTACAAGTCAGAGTTTGGCGTGCGAATACAGGACGAGGAAATCATGATATCCACCAGTGCGTGTCTGGGCATGTATCTGGCACTGGAGTCCATCTTGGACCCGGGCGATGAGGTCATCATCCACGCCCCTTATTTTACGCCTTATTATCAGCAAATTGAGCTGGCAGGCGGTGTGCCGGTCGAGCTCAGTACCTATGAGGCGGACGGCTTCAAAATCAATGTCGGTCTGCTTGAGAAGGCTCTGACAGAGCGTTCAAGAGCTATAGTCATCAACTCGCCAAACAATCCTACAGGTGCTGTTTTCACTCAGAACACCCTGAATGAAATCGCCAGGATTGCAGTTGAACACGATTTGGTGATTATTGCAGATGAAATTTATGGTGCCTATATTTTCGGAGGTGAGTTCACCTCTATGATTACCATGGATGAGATTCGGGACCGTCTGATTGTCCTGAACAGCTTTTCCAAGGATTACACCATGACAGGATGGCGGATTGGCAACATCATCGCACCAAAAGAAATCATCAAGACCTGTCAAATTGTTAATGAAAACGTCGTGTTCACAGCGCCGTCCATTTCCCAGCGTGGTGCCCTTTATGCCCTGCGCAATCGTGAAGTCATACAGCCGCCTGCTGTTAAGCTTTACAAGGACAGGGTCCTCTATGCTGCAAAACGCATTGGCATGATTCCGTGGATGCACATTCTCAAGCCTCAGGGAACCTTCTATCTCTTTATAAACATTGAGAAAACAGGTCTATCTTCAGCTGAGGTCAGTCGCCGGATCCTGGAAGAGGCCCAGGTTCTGACTATCCCTGGAAATGCCTTTGGTGCCTGCGGAGAAGGCTATATCAGAATCGCATGTACTGTTGACCAGTCTGTTCTGAAAACGGCATTTGACCGCATTGAAAAAATCGCAGTGGAAGACAAGCCCTTGGGTGACGAAGGCATTGACCGGCGAAAAATCGTATAAAACGCTTTGGGCAATTAAAAGAATTATAAGCCGACTCCGCTGGAGCCGGCTTTTTTGTGCTTGAAATGTGTCCGCGGTATTTGATGAATCAAGTGGTGTATATATGTAGTATGGGATTGAAGTTGTCGGAGTGAGACAAAGTTTTGGGAATAAAAAATGGAGTGAATACGTCATTTTCGGAAAAAGTATGAAATTTATCACCAAAAATGATTGACAGACGTTTTCCTGATAACTATAATGGAGTTACACTCCACAATGTGTAATGAAAAAGGATAATTACTTCACAGGAGGCATTATGAAAGGTTTAATAACAGCACTGCTGACACCATTCAATGGGGATGGAACAGTGAACGAGACAGGACTGCGACAGCTAGTCAGACATAATATTGATTCCATGAAGGTGGATGGTTTCTACGTCGGTGGATCGACTGGCGAGGCGTTTCTAATGTCGGAAGCCGAGCGCATCAAGACATTTGAAATTGTTAAGGATGAGGCGGGAAGCCATGTGACATTGATTGCACAAATCGGCTCTCTGGATTTTGATGAGTTGATTCGGCTAGGACAAGCGGCCAAAGCCCTTGCATATGATGCGGTATCAGCTATCACACCGTATTATTACAAGTTCAGCTTTGAAGAAGTGTACAGCTATTACAAGCGTATTGATGAACTACTCAACTATGATATGGTGATTTACTCCAATCCTGGCATGGCAGGCGGAAACTTCGACATCGAGAAGTTTGACAAACTGCTTTCCATTCCAAAGGTTGTAGGCGTGAAGTTCTCAGATGCGGATATTGCAAAACTTGAGAGACTGCGCAGTGCATTCCCGAATAAGTATTTCTACTTCGGTTACGATGAAATCTGCATGATTGGATTTGTTCTAGGATGTGATGGTGCAATTGGAAGCACATACAATGTTATGGGCGATCTGACTCGAAAAGTGATTGCGCTCACAGAACAGGGCGAAATTGCGCAAGCAAGAGCGCTTCAGCATAGAATCACAGATCAGATTGAAGCAATTGTGAAGAACGGATTGTACCAGACGATCAAACAAATTCTGAAAGCCTCTGGTGTAGATGGCGGTGCAATGAAGTTCCCGTTTGCTGAGTTGAATGAAGCACAAATTGAAGAAGCGAATAGGATTAAGCAAGAAATTGATAAGCTTAGAAAATAGTGGTGAGTTAAATGAAATCCATTGAAAGTTTGAAAGGGAATCTGATTGTATCATGTCAGGCACTTGAAGACGAACCCCTGCACAGCTCATACATAATGAGCAAAATGGCACTTGCCGCCCTTGAAGGTGGTGCAAGAGGCATTCGTGCAAACTCGATCGAGGACATAAGGGCAATCAAGAAGGAAGTTACACTTCCGATTATTGGAATCATCAAGCAGGACTATGATGATTCCGAGGTACGAATTACACCGACTATGAAAGAGATGGACGCACTTTACAATGAAGGCGTCGATGTAATTGCATTTGATGCGACACAGCGGGTTCGGCCAAATGGCGCTTGTCTTGAAACATTTCTTTCAGAAATCAGAAATAAGTATCCTGACCAGATGCTTATGGCTGATGTGTCAACAGCAGAAGAGGCGCGTATTGCCCATTTGGCAGGCATTGATATTGTAGCGACGACACTGGTAGGGTACACAGCATACACTGAAGGGCGCGATCCGCTTCAGGTGCTGGAGGAAATTCTAAAAATCGTATCCATTCCGGTGATTGCAGAAGGCAATATCAATACGCCAGAAAAAGCAAGCCGCGCACTGAGTCTGGGGGCTTATGCCATAGTGGTTGGCAGCGCGATTACAAGACCGCAGCTGATTACTAAGCAATTTATCAATAAAATGAGGGTATAGGAGGCAATAAAATGAAAAAGGCTTTATCATTGTTAATGGTGCTGATTCTCGTTGTTGGAACAATGGCGGGTTGTGCACAGAAGGCACCAGAGCAAAATGACACAGGCACTGCAGCACAACCTTTGAAACCAGTCGTTTTAAAATTTGGCATGGTTGCCGGCAACCAGTCAAATGAGTACAAAGCAGCAGAAAAACTGGCACAGCTGGTAGATGAAAAGAGTGAAGGTATGCTGAAAATCGAGCTTTTTCCAAACTCACAACTCGGAGACGACCGTGCCATGCTTGAGCAGTTAAGTGCAGGTGCACTGGACATCACCCTTGCTGAAACAGGACGCCTTGGCATATGGGTGCCGCGTGCTGAACTGGCTGGTCTTGCATATATGTTTGACGATTTTGATCACCTGACACGCGTTCTATATGAGACAGAATACGGCAAGGGACTTCATAAGGAATTCTATGATGACTTCAACTGGAAAATTCTTGCGACAGCCTACAATGGTACACGTCAGACATCTTCAAACAGACCAATCAATTCCATTGAAGACATGACAGACCTTAAGCTGAGAACGCCTCAGCATCAGCCTCTTCTAGACTATGCGGAGTATGTAGGCGCTTCACCGACACCGATGGCATTCACAGAGGTATATTTGGCACTGCAGACAAATGCGGTTGATGCCCAGGAAAACCCACTGTCAACAATCAAAGCGGTTAAGTTTTATGAGGTTCAGAAAAACATTGCGCTGACAAACCATGTCATCAACGATGCCAACTACATTGTGAGCCGTGAAACTTGGGAAGAACTGCCTGAGAACCTGCAAAATGTACTTGCAGAGGCAACGGCTGAAGCAAGCGCTTTCCACACATCTCTATTTGAAGAAGAAGAGCAGTCGCTGATCGACTTCTTCGAGTCAGAAGGCGTTACAATCACAAGACCTGACCTTGAGCCATTCAGAACAGCGGTTCAAGAATCTTATGGAAAGTATTTCGAAGAAATTGGTGAAGGTGCTGAGGAAGCGTTCCAGATAATCCAAGAAGCAAGATAGTTAAACTTATGAGAAAACACATCCCATAAGGATGTGTTTTCTCTCCTCATTAAGAGGGAAGGTGAGAGTATGAAAAAATTTCTAGAAAATATTGAAGAATACATTGGCGGCACGATTTTTCTGATAATGCTGGTTGTACTGGTCATTCAGATTTTCTCAAGACAGTTTCTTGACCTACCGCTCAAATGGTCTGAGGAACTCTCAAGATTTCTGTTCGTTTATGCGGGATATTTTGGTGTCAGTGCGTCAATAAAAGAGAATGGACACGTCTTTATAGATTTCTTTATCAAAAAGTTTCCGCGAAAAATACAATCCGCAGTAAATGTACTGATTCAGATTCTTTCGCTCATTGTACTAGTAGCAATGTTTGTAATAGGTATTCAAATGACTGTTCGAAAAATTCCAGTGAAAATTGTTTCTCTGAATTTATCTTATGCTTATATGTATGTAGCCCTGCCGGTAATCGGTGCAATGATGATATATCGCCATATTGAACGTAATGTCAATGACTTCAAGGCGTACAGAAAGAGAGGCCGCGCATGAATATGTTTGTATTGTTTGGGATGTGGCTGCTCCTACTCGTCATTGGACTTCCTGTCGGCTACTCGCTGATTTTCACAGGCCTTGTGTATTTTGCCAGCATGGACTGGAATGTTGTTTTCTTTGCGGGTGCAAAGCTTGTAGACGGCATTGACAGTTTCGCCCTGCTTGCGGTGCCATTCTTTACTCTGACGGGTATTCTCATGAATTCCTCTGGAATTACAGTTCGAATTTTCAGCTTTGCCAAATCCATGGTGGGGCACTACACAGGTGGCATGGGCCATGTGAATATTCTGGCGAGCCTGCTGTTTTCGGGTATGTCCGGTTCAGCCCTTGCAGACGCAGGTGGCCTTGGACAGCTTGAAATCAAATCCATGCGTGATGAGGGCTATGATGATGATTACAGCGGCGGCATCACCGCAGCTTCCTGTATCATCGGACCATTGGTGCCACCGAGTATTCCGCTGGTCATTTACGGCATTGTGGCGGACCAGTCAATTGCTAAGCTTTTTCTAGCGGGATTCATTCCAGGTGTGATTACAGCAATCTGTCTTATGGTGATGGCTTATATCCTTGCCAAAAAACGTGGCTACACGCGTGCTGTAAAGGCAAGCGCAAAGGAACGCTGGGAGTCCTTCAAGGCTTCGTTTTGGGCACTGCTTACACCGATCATCATCATTGGAGGTATATTCTCAGGCTACTATACACCGACGGAAGCCAGTGTTATAGCAACTGTATACTCAATTTTTCTTGGTTTCTTTGTTTACAAGGAACTTACCATGAAAAAGCTGTTTATGAGTGTTGTAGAGGCGATGAAAATTTGTGGTGTGACAGTACTCATGATTATGGGTGTTGAATTCTTTGGTCAAATCATTGCAAGAGAGCAGATTTCAATTAAGGTTGCATCTGTCTTCCTCGCAATATCAGATAATCCGCTTATGATGCTCTTTATGATAAATGGTCTGCTGCTTTTCCTGGGAACATTTATTGAAGCGCTTGCCCTGCTGGTTCTACTGGTTCCGATCCTTGTGCCGGTTGTCGTGAGTGCAGGCATCGATCCCGTGTATTTTGGCATTATTGTCATACTCAACCTTATGATAGGTATTCTTACTCCTCCAATGGGTATGGCACTATTTGTCGTTTCGCGCGTCGGGAAAATTCCGGTTCACACAATAACAAAAGGTGTTGTCCCCTTCCTGATACCACTGCTTGTAACGCTTGTGATCCTAACACTATTCCCACAGATAATTCTGTTTTTCCCGAATTTGATGATGCCGTAAAGAAATCTCCACTGAGATTTCTTTACGTGTTTCATCTAGGAGGACACTATGAATGTAATAATTATTGATATTGGCGGCACGAATATAAAATATGCCCGTACGACAGATGGAAGAAATCTTGTTGATAAGGGCCAAGTTCCTACTGAGGCGAAGCTAGGTGCTGACAAGGTTTACGGGAACGTATGCAGTATCATTGACCAGTTTTCAGACCTGTTTGAACTGACTGGTATTGCAGTCAGCTCTGCTGGACAGGTGGATGCAGGCTCTGGTTCAATAATCTATGCAACTGAAGGGATTCCGGGCTATACCGGATACAGGCTCAGAGACCTTCTCAGGGACCGTTATGCAGTGAAGGTTTCTGTGGAAAATGACGTGAACTGCGCAGCCTTGGGCGAAATGTGGCGGGGCGATGTATCGGCTGACAGCTTTGTCGCGCTGACCTTGGGTACAGGGATTGGCGGATCGATTGTCATAGACCGTCATATCCATCATGGTGCGCTTGGATCGGCAGGTGAACTCGGACATATGACCCTCGTTTCTGGGGGACTTCCATGCAATTGTGGTTACCGAGGCTGTTTTGAACGGTATGCATCTGCACAAGCCCTGGACAAATCCATTGAGGAACATTTCGGCGTCTTGAATACGGCCGAGTTTTTTGAATGGGTAAGAAGGAGCGATCCAGAAGCTGAAAGCGTTTTTGGACGCTGGATCGACTATCTGACAGATGGAATCAAGAGTATAGTTCATATATTTAATCCAAGTGAAATACTCATCGGCGGTGGGATCACCGTACAGGGAGAATTTCTTAGAAATGCGATTTACGATGCGCTCATGCCTAAAATCATGGCGTCATTCAGAAAAGGACTGCGCGTCGACCTGATGTCTCTTGGAAACGACGCCAACCTGTATGGCGCATTGTACTGGTATCTGGAAAGCGAGATGGACAGCCATGCTATATAAGAACTGCAGATTGGTCCTTGAAGCGGGCGTAAAAGCGGATATGTGGCTTCGTGTAGAAGCGGGCAAAATCAGGAGCTTCGGTGACATGGTCTCTTTAAATACAAATGAAAATGTGCCGAGTATAGACCTTGCTGGCAGATTTCTCGCCCCTGGTTTTATTGATCAGCATGTGCATGGTGCAGGCGGTTATGATTTTATGGATGGCTCTGCGAAAGCCATTGACTGCATTTTGCAGGCATTGGTCAAAGAAGGCGTAACCAGCCTTTTTGCGACGACAACGACGGGAACTCACGCACATATTTCAAGTGCCTTAGAAACACTTTCGAAATATGAAGGTCAAGGTGGCCCAGAGATACTTGGCATACATCTGGAGGGACCCTACCTCTCCCCCAAGGCGCCAGGTGCTCACTGTGCCCACCTCTTGGTAAAGCCCTCGATTGAATCCTTCATAGACTATCAAAACATGGCAGGCGGGAAAATCAAAATGGTGACACTCGCATCCGAAGAAGACGACGACCACCAGTTGATCAAGTACTTGAGCCGCGAGGGCATTGTTGCGAGTATGGGTCATAGCAAGGCGACTCATGAAGAGGCACTTAGAGCCTTTCACGACGGATGCACCTGTGTGACGCACTGCTATAATGCAATGAGCGGGCTGCACCACCGTGATGCAGGTCTTGTAGGGACAGCACTTCTTACAGAGGGTCTGAGGTCTGAAATCATAGCGGATAAAATTCATGTCTCTCCTGAGGCCATGTGTGTATTTGACAAACTGAAGCGCGACGGTGACAAGATTCTTGTAACCGATGCCATGCGTGCAAAAGGGCTTGAAGCGGGCACGTATGATTTGGGGGGACAAATGGTCTATTCAACTGGCAGCGAAGTGCGCACTCAAGATGGCGCGCTTGCAGGAAGTGTGCTTACGTGCACTACAGCGCTGAGAAACTATCAGGAAGTGACAGGGAAAAGTCTGGAATCAGTGATTCAGATGCTTACCCTTGTACCTGCAAAGCTGCATGGAGTCTATGACAGAAAGGGTAGTATTGAAGTGGGAAAAGATGCGGATCTTGTTGTTCTGGATGAGACGCTTGATGTATATATGACAGTTTGTAAGGGAAAGGTGGCATTTGAAAAAGCCTATGAGAATAATAGCTGTAGACAATATTGAGGACATGGGCAAGGCTGCCGCGGACATTATCATTGGACAGATTGAAAGCTGTCCGAAAACAACGCTGGGACTTGCGACAGGAAGTACGCCGATTTCCTTGTATAATGAACTTGTAAAAGCCTATAATAGGAATATGGTTAGTTTTAAGGACATAAGTACCTACAATCTGGATGAATATGCAGGGCTGGATGGTGCTGATGAAAACAGCTACAGATATTTTATGAATACGCATCTTTTTGACCATATCGATATTGATAAGAATAGGACACATGTGCCAGATGGCAGTCTTTCGCCAGATGCAGCAATTGGTGCATATCGACAGCTGCTTGATAAGGCAGTGATTGATATACAGGTACTTGGCATTGGGACAAACGGACATATCGGTTTCAATGAACCTGGTGTGGACTTCGATTCTCGGGTACATCTAGTTGAACTGGACAAGCAGACCATTTCAGATAACGCACGCTATTTCAGCACTGAAGAAGATGTGCCAAAGCAGGCCATTACAATGGGAATTGCAGACATTCTCTCTGCTAGACAAATCATATTGATGGCTGGGACAGAGAATAAGAAAGAATCTGTACGCCGTGTTTTGGAAGGCCCTGTTGGGTCCGATTGTCCTGCAACTGCACTCAGAGGTCATAAGGGACTGACACTGATTGCGCTGAAAAGCATACTGCATGATATCAACTTGAATCTAGTGAAAGGATAGCAGAATTGCTGTGATGATATGACGACAAATACAGAAATAAATAAAGTGAAGCTTTCCATACTGCTCGAACAGAATCGAAATCACTATACCAAGTCCGAAACGAGGCTCTATGAGTATGTTGTCGACAATCTGGACAAGGTAATGTACTTCTCACTTACAGAGCTGGCGGAAATCTGCTCTGTGGGCGAGGCGACAATTCTAAGATTTTGCAGAAAAATTGGATTCAAAGGGTATCAGGATTTCAAGCTGGCTGCCGCGCAGGAGCTTACCCTCGTAACCAAAGCGAGTGGGGATGAGACCTTTGTTGAAAAGGTCAAGAACAACATGGTAGCTGTTCTGAGTGATACTTATGCGGTTGTCGATGAGGGTATTCTTGAAAAGACAATCGATGTCATTGAAGATAGTGCTGAAATCCTTGTATTTGGCGTTGGACATTCGGGCATTACAGCACTTGATCTGCAGAGTCGATTTCTCCGGTTTGGAAAACATGTGGAGGTTATTACAGATCCCCATTTTCAAATTATGCGAGCGTGTTCAGTAAATGAGAAAACAACGATTATTGCCATAAGTCTTTCCGGAAGTACAAAGGATATTGTCGATGCGGTCACCGTGGCCAAAGACATGGGTGCAAATGTGGTTGCCATTACAAACTATGTAAAATCACCGCTTACAAAGCAGTCTGATTTGGTACTTTTGACTTCCGGCAAGGAGAACCCCATGGACGGCGGGTCCATGGTCGCTAAGATCTCTCAGCTCTACGTGATCGACCTCATCTGCACAGGCTTTAGCATGCGCAGATACGATGAAACCAAAGACATGAAGAACAGGACCGCTGAAGCAGTCTCTGCAAAGCTCTATTAAATTTCATGACAAATAACGCAATCAAACGTTCATATCCATGGACGTTTGATTTTATTTTTATGAAAAGAAAAATTGGACTAGGGGTACCCTAGCAGGGTTTCTGTCATGAAAGTAAGCCTGAAACAGTATTTCCGCCTAGATAAGACTGGTATTTAATTGCGCAGTAGTGTATGATTATACTTGTTTTTTGAAGTGATATTAAAGTGGCAATTATTGAAAGGAAGTATGCGCGTGCAGTATTTGAAACAGTTTACAATCATACTGATTTTCACCTTTCTGGGTGAGGCAGTATCAGATATATTTAATCTGAGTTTTCCAGGAAGCATCATTGGGATGCTTCTGCTCTTTTCAGCCTTAAAGCTTAAATGGATACGCCTTGAAGCCATTCGAGACGCCGGAAACTACCTTTTGGGGATCTTACCGGTTCTATTTGTGCCCCTGGGGGTTGGCATCATAGCCTATATAGATGTCATCCGAGACCAGGCCCTTGTTCTGACAGGGCTTCTTATTGCAACAACCCTACTGGTTATGGCTGTTGCCGGATGGACTGTTCAAGCCGTAAAAGCACTGGAAGGGGGAAAACGACATGTTTAGTACACCATTATTTGCCGTTCTTCTTACCATCGGCATGTTTCTAGGTGCAGACCTGATCAGCAAGAGACTGAAAATGTCCTTTCTTAATCCGCTCTTGGTATCCATTGTCCTGATCATAGGCATACTCCATCTCTTGGAGATTCCCCTTGAGGCCTATCAGGCAGGTACCGACTGGATGAGCTTCTTAATTAAGCCTGCGACAGTTGCCATGGCCATCCCCTTATACAATTATCATGAGGTTCTGATGCGCAACATCAGGTCTGTCGGCATGGGCATCCTTGCAGGAACGCTTGTGGCACTGGGCTCACTTGGATTTCTTGGCGTGGCATTCGACTTGACAAGAGACCTGCGGGCGTCAATCATGAGCAAGTCCATAACGACACCCATTGGCATTGAGGTGACACAGCAGATCGGCGGGATTGTGCCCGTCGCAATCGCTGCAATTATTTTCACGGGCATTGTGGGTGCGGCACTGGGGCCATCGGTTTTAAAGCTGCTGGGTATTTCGGATAAAACAGCACAGGGAATCGCGTTGGGAGCTTCTGCGCATGTAATTGGAACTGCAAAGGCAATTGAGATGGATGAAGAGGTTGGTGCCATGAGCGCTATCGCCATTCCTCTAACAGGTATCCTTACGGTAATTCTGACGCCGATTGTTTTTCCACTTTTCTAAAAAAATCATAATTCCGACACAATTCATCACTAAACTGATGTCAAAGGATATGGAGGTGACGTGATGATGTTTATAGGCTGGATTGCAATAGCTGTCATTTTTTATTATCTGTTTGCGAAAAAAGGTGAAGCACCGAATAGGACTTATTCGAAATCACCAAGAGAAATACTGGATGAAAGATTCGTAAGTGGCGAAATAGATGAACAGACCTATCAACGTATGAAAAGTGTTCTGGAAGAAAGGTGATTTGAATGATGCGATTTAACGGTTTCGGACATGGCTTCAGCAACGGTTTCGGATGTCCGTTCTTTGGGATGCAGGGCTATGGATTCTGGGGTATGGGGCTGTTTTTACTGGCAGTTGCTGTACTGGTTATTGTTCTTGTTAAAAGGAATAGAAACCAATCAGGACACAAGATTGCAGCGGATGCCCTCGACATGCGATTTGCTAAAGGCGAAATCTCAGAAGACGAATATTTGCAGAAGAAACGCGTTCTGCAGGGTAAATAGAGGTATAATGAAAATAGATCGGAAACGGTCTATTTTCGTTTTTATAAGGAAGAAATGTTTTGAAGACACAGGGCTATAAAGGCGGTTGCTTATGGTTTATAAAATCATGATTGTGGAAGATGAAGCAAGCATTCGTGATGTTGTTTCAAAGTATATGGAAAATGCGGGTTTCGAAGTTATTGAGGCAAAAGACGGATTTGAAGGCCTTGCCTTATTTGAGGAAAAAGCGCCACATTTGCTTGTCCTGGATGTCATGATGCCGGGCATATCCGGTTTTGATGTTCTGCGTGAGATTCGCCGTGTCTCCAAGGTGCCAGTCATCATGCTGACGGCAAAGCAGGAGGAGGTAGACCGTTTGGGCGGCTTCGATCTGGGGGCGGATGATTATGTTGGAAAGCCCTTCAGTCCTAGAGAACTCATCAAGCGCATTGAAGCGATCATAAGGCGGACCTATGGGGATCTGGAGGCTGAAAGATACCTGGTCTGCGGTTCGCTTACCCTTGATGTGGCAAAGCAGACACTTGTAAAAGATGGCGCTGAAGTGGAGATTACTTCAAAGGAGTTTGAACTTCTGAGAGTCTTCTTTTCCAATCAGAATCAGCTTTTGACACGGGACCAGCTCATTCAGGACGCATTCGGGTCCCAGTATGACGGTTTTGACAGAAATATTGATTCCTATATTAAAAAGATCCGTCAGAAGATAGAAGAGAATACACGACAACCAAAGTATCTGCGCACCAAATACGGGGCCGGATATATTTTTGGAGGCGATTCCAGTGACGATTAGAAAGCAGCTCAGTATTATGATGGTTCTGATTATCATTGCGTCCATAGCAGTGAACTCTTTCATTTCCACCAAATACATTGACCGGTATTTCAGAGGATACGTGAGTGAGCAATACGACAAGAATGTTGAAGATGTCATGATGTTTTCGGAAAACCTACTGAAGGAAGGCATTCAAAATCGTTCGAGTGCGCTTTCTGAACTGAATAATTTTGTAGATGATCCCATAGTCGCCATTACAATTCTTGATGCAGATGGCAATGAAATTGCTTCGGCGCAGGACGCCATGTTCAGCATGCACAGGAATATGATGATGGGCAGGCGGTTTGATGTTGAAACAGATACCTATGTTCTTGCGGACGGACTCAGTGAAATCGGACAGCTGCAGATTACAAGAAATAACGATGTTCAGAGTTCAGAAACCGTAAGGCTTTTCAAGGTTGCCATGCTTACAGGCACCTTTATTTCAGCCTTGGTCGTTTTTGCACTCTCCTGGATTTTGATTCTGATTTCAAGCAAGCGTCTGACCAAGGGCATAACAGACACCGCAAATTATGCCAAATCCATAGAAATGGGCGGAGATACCCCTGTTGAGAAATCCGGGGTTGTGGAAATCGAGAGCCTTCAGATGAGTCTGGAGAATCTGGAAAACCGGCTGAAGCTTCAAAAGGCAGCTCGAAAGCAGAAGACAGACCAGCTGGCACATGAGACGAGAACACCGCTGACAATCCTGAAAACCCACTGCGAAGGCGCCCTTGATGGCGTTATTGAACTGGACAGGACGCGGCTTGAAAGCTGCATCAATGAAATTGAAAACCTGTCAGGACTCATAGAAAATATGAACGATGTCATTGAGTATGATGTCCAAGTGAAGCCACTTCATCGCCTTGAATATGATCTGGTTTCTGAAGTCAGAAAGGTCATGAAGGGACTTGGACTCCAATTTCGAAACAAGGGGCTTTCTCTCGAATATTTAGGGCCGGAGGCCTTCAAAGTCTATGAGGATGCCAATCTATTGAATCAGGCCCTTTACAATCTCCTGACCAATGCCTATAAGTTTACAGAAAAAGGCGGGGTTGAGGTGCTTTTGAGGGCTGACCCCGATAATGCCTGGACCCTATCTGTAAAAGACACTGGGCTTGGCATTGCACCGGATGAAATCCAGAAAATCGATGAAGCCTATTACAGAAGCCCATCTGCAAAGGAAACAGAGGGCGATGGACTGGGTCTATATCTGACGCGGAAAAATATCGAACGCCTTGGCGGTCAGCTTGAGATTGCATCTGTATTGGGGCAGGGGTCGGAATTTTCCATTGTCTTTGGAAAAAATCCGCACCTTCCATGTGAGCAGTGATGACGAAGTCATTGGACTGATCAGTGTATTTGCCTATACGGGGGATGTCTGGTATCACAACTGGAATGGGACACTTGAGGAAATACATGAAATTGACTAGCTTCTTACATGAACGATAAGTAATCAAATCTCTTGACAGACTTTCTGAAAACCTCGGTTTTCAGAAAGTCTTTTTTAATGTCTTCAAGTCCAGTCAACATCAAGGATAAATCGTTGTATAATAGAGTAAATACTGTACTAAAGGGAGGCAGAGATGTATCGGAAATTAGTGTGGCTGCAAGTACTGGTACTGCTTGTGATTTCAATGACGCTACCCTCATTTGCTGAAGGGGATTCAAATCTCATAGGCGATGAGCAAAATGGCTATATGATTCCTACGGGAAGTTATGAAGCAATTAGTTTTACATCAGAGGAGGTCCCTGGACTCATCGTGGAATATCAGGGAATTATTGAGGCGAAGATTGAAAAATACAAGACGCGGTTGGCCGCAATGACAGAGCATTTTGATTTTGAAACGGCTGGCGAACAGGGACAAGAGCTTGAATACCATAAATGGCAGCGTGATGTTTATTATCCGTGGTTCATTAGCCTGCTTGAAAGCTATAAGACAACAGGGGTTTATGTGGGTTCAGCAAGTGGTCAGGCTGTACACGAAGAATTCTACAATATGAGATTTACCCAAGAGGTATCAATTTATGGTGGCTATGATCAAGGCATAGTAGATACCTATATTCAGCTGGAAGCACTCGGAGAACTGACACACTTTCAGAAGGCACGGGATGGCGGATTTGATGGTGAAGGCGGTTTCGGAGGCGCAGTAATAGGCGGTGTCGCTGCACTTATTGGCCTTGGGGTCATAGGAAAAATCCGAGGTGGCGGCAAGAAGAAAAAGAAAGTCAAAACGCCTAAGAAGAAGGGCAAAGTTAATGAAGATTCTCCTAACATAGAAGAGGATGCTTCTGATGATTCAGAGGAAGACCAGGATGAAACTTCTAAGCTTACCCTAAGTAAGACCATGCTGCCGCTTGTTGCTGGAAGCGGCCAAACGGTGGAGCTGGTTGCCCGTGTTCTTGGAAATGGGGAAGACCAGTCCTGGATTTTCGACTATGAGAAGCTACCTGAGTTCATGGTGGTTATGTCTGCTGAAGGCAACAAGGCCAAGTTCAACATTGCAGAAAAGCGCCCTCTCCTTGGACAAGGTGAGCATATTAAAGAATACATAATGGAAATCCGGGCCAAGCGCGGCGAAATTTCGCACAGCCGTATTTTCAAAATAGTCGTTGGAAAAGAGGGTATGTTCCTGAGAACGGAAACCCCACTTAAGATATACGCAGATATGGAGACGGAAACCGACCTGCGTGTTGCAGCTGTATGGTGTGTGGAAAATCAGTTTCAGACAGACTATACCCTGCTTGATAATATTGAGTTTAAGTTTGTTGCAGATGATTACCCTTCAATTCAGATGTTTAAGGCTGCAAAAGTAGACTTCAATGTTCAGCCCCATTTTGTAGATGAGAATTTTGGTGTTGAGGGGGAATTTCACAGCATCTCATACAGGCTCAAAACAGAGCATGCCTTGCCATCGCTTAAAGAGGGGGGCGACAGTACTGTCCATACGGGTCAGCTACTTATTTCGTCGCGGGCGCACGGGCGTGAAGATTCCATTGAAATTTCGGTAGAGCTTCATCCCCCTGCTGAGCCTTCGAGAAGTCAGCGCATTGAGGAAGAATACAAGAACTGCATTTATATCATAGACCACTACGTTAAGAGTCCAAGACATCAGGAAATATTTAAAAATGAACTCAACCAGTGGAAAGAGCTGTGGGGACCGGAGCAGATTTTCAAGTTCCGCCATGAAGTCTGGGCAATCGCGCAGAAACTGATCCTCGCAGAAGGTGCAGAGGGCTATGACAAGATGGCGGACTATTATGACCGCATCGCCTTCACAAAGAAATGGACCATGTGGGCTGGCGATATCGCCTTTGAGGTTGTGCTCAATGCTTATACCGGACTTGGACCACAAGGCGTGCTGGTTCAGACGTCGGCGAGTCTTTTCAAGGACACGGTCATTTCAGCAATTGAGTATATCCGTGACTGCTGGGTGGATGAAGAAAAATTCAGTGCCGAAGCCTGGTTTGACATGGAAATAGAGAAGTTTATCATGAGCGCACCAGGGCACATGATTACGGCAGGAACCCTTAAAGGTGCCATCAGTGGCGGCAGGGCCATTGTCTATATGATCGTTTATACTGCGCTTATGGCTTTTGTAAACAGTATCAACTGGAGCAAGTGGGGGGCCAACTGGGAAAATGGAGAGATGGATTTATCCGATCTTGCCCTCGACTTAAAGCATGCGTTTGAAGTTGCCTTTGAAGAGATGGGAAAGGCCCTGCTCAAAATGGGTCTGATTATGATTTTCTCTGCAGCCGCTATGAAATCGGCCCTTAGAAACGGAGAATACGTTCATCCGGATCATGTGCAGGCAAATGCACAGCAGAAGGCCATCACGGATGCACCTCAGACAAAGAAGGCTAACTTGCCTGAAAAACCGATGGACAGTGATTCCGTACAAAATGCATGCATGGGTATATTCAAGGAAAATGATCTTGAAATTGTAACAGGAAAACCTGCTTATTCTGAAGCAGAACTGCCAGATATTATCACACGTATGGAAGCCAATTCGAAAAATGGGGTTGCGCGGCCGGAAGATGTACTGGCGATTCTGTCCGATACAGATGTCAATGCCAGCAGAACCATGAAGGGTGCACCAGAACGTCTTCAGAGAATATATGACCGCGGCAGAAGGGCTATTTACAAGGAACATGACCAGCACCTCATCGCCGAAATGTCAAAAATTAGAAACGATGCATGGTGTGACCGGGCACCGGATGGAAGACTCATGTCACCTGAGTTCAGAATTCATGAGACATCGGGATCATCCCTTTCACAGGATCGTGATTTTGGTATTCAGTACATGAAACAGGGAGAATGGTTTGAAGTGACGGACTCTTACTGGAAAAAACTTTCAGATGACTGGTGGTTCAAAAGGACCGGCAAGACCGCAGAGCAGCACAACCAAATGGGCATGACACGCCATGGAGAGGAAGCATCTCTTGACTATGCTACGCAAAAATTTATAAATGGCAGACTCAAAAAGGTCACACCGAACATGAACAAGGTCTACAAGGGTGAAACCATACTTATAGACAGTATTTCACTTTCATCCATGTGGATTAACAAGACCAAGAATGCCAACTGTAAAGCCGAGGCGATCGCACAAATCAAAAAGCTGCTGACTTCTCACGATAAAATCGTAAACAGCTATAAAAAGCAAGGTGTAGAAGTGCCCAAAACGACAACTAGAATGGATGCACTTATGGGCTTCATGAGAATGGCGGCAGACGATATGCGTGCGACACCTGAGTATATTGGAAAGCTTGAAGGTATTCTATCGAAATATACGGACTGTGCATCGATAGAAGAAGCGGGCCGCGCCCTGTCGCTTCATATGGGCAACTTCAAATGTCAGAATAGGATGTGATGATGTGGACATTAAAAATATAGAAAGCAAGTTTTGGGAACTTAAAGGCAAGCTTATGAGTGGCGTCATAGACCAGTCCACATTTGAAGCGGAAGTAAAGGAACTGAAAATTCGTGATGGCAGTGGTGACTGGTGGCGGCTGAATGAAACAAACGGAAAATGGACCCACTTTGACGGAGACAGCTGGGTAGAGGGCGGTATGCCTGAGTTGCCAGAAATACAGCCAGAAGCAGCGGTTCAGAGTGCTGTGTCCGAGAGCGCTGAAGTGCAGTACCACTTTGAGGCGCCTATTGATGAGGATGACTTTGACTTTGGCATTGAAGCAGACCACTTGTATGGCACGCTGAAAGAACTTGAGAATGTCCGTCTTCCTGATGGATTCGAAGAAGCGCTGGCGTCTGGCAAGCAGCGGAAGTACGTGAAGCTGGAGGATGTCACAAAGAAGGAAAATATCAAAAAGAGCTGGAAACGCTATTTTGCAGAAAAAAAAGATATTGAAATTCATGACGATCCGATTGATATGGAACCGGCGTCCAGTGTTGACACAGGCAGTTCAAGCCTTGAAATGCAGCCTGCAGTAACAGGAACAAAGCCTCCAGTGCCTGTTGAAAAACTGGCCTTGGGTGGACTTGGAACGGCTGCAGCGGCTAAGATGACCTCTGCTGCCACAAGAAAAGTCAAGCAGAAGGCGGCTTCTGAGATTAAAGATGCTGTGAAGAAAAAACGCATAGACAAGCAAGCGGGTGAGCAAGCCCTACCTGAAGCCCCTATGCGAGATGGCGGCGAACCAGAGCTGCGACGTTGTGCCCACTGTGGCAGCGTATTGAAGCCTGGCCTGAAATTCTGTACTTCATGTGGAGAGAAAGTGGCGGTTGAAGCTAGGAAGCTTGAGATGCCGGCAGTTGAAGCGGGAACTTGCCCAGCGTGTGGGTTTAAGAATAAGGAAAATGCCAAGTTCTGTATTAAGTGCGGCAGTAAGATGATGCAGAAGTAGGATACGGATATCTGGATGGAAGAGGTGGCTTATGACAGGTAAGGTCGCGGTTGTTACAGGCGTTGCGCAGGGGATTGGAAAGGCCATATGTGAAGCCTTTACAGCTGCTGGCGCCCATGTGTGTGTGATTGATATGCAGGATAACCCATATTTCACAGGGGATATTGCCTGTGAAAAGACCCTTGAGGCTTTCTGCCAAAAGGTCATACAGGAGTATGGACATATCGATTATCTGATTAACAATGCCATGCTTTCTAGGGGTGGCATTGAGACCTGCTCCTATGCGGATTTCAATTATGTTATGAAGGTTGGCGTAAGTGCGCCCTATTACTTAAGCAAGCTCTTCAAGGACCATTTTAATGAAGGCGGCTCTATTGTGAACATTTCATCCTCCAGATACATCATGAGTCAGGCAAATACGGAAAGCTATACTGCGGCAAAAGGAGCGATTACCTCAATGACCCATGCCCTGGCTGTATCCCTTTCTGGCAAGGTCCGAGTCAACGCCATTGCACCTGGGTGGATTGACACGACGGGCAGTACCTTCAGTACAGCAGATGAAAGACAGCACCCTGCTGGTCGTGTGGGTCGTCCCGACGATATAGCAAATGCAGTCCTTTTTCTCTGTAGTGACAAAAGCAGCTTTATGACTGGACAGATCCTCACCATAGATGGTGGAATGACGAAGCAAATGATTTACCATGACGACGGTGGGTGGACATATTGTGTTTAGTATTTAACGCTCACTGGATATTTCCATAAAACCTATAAGAGTAAACACGATTTACGAGTCTGTTTATTGAATAAGGTACACAAAAAGAAAAGATTCTTTGAAATCCTATACACTGAATAGCCAATATGGTGTACAATAGGCATCGTTGGTTTGGACAAAAAACGTCCCGGTTAATAGGAGGTAGTGTCATGAGTAATGTAAAACAGCTTGGTATCAACGGTTTAGGCCGTATTGGAAAACTTACACTTTGGAACTTTTTAAACAGCGACAGATTCGATGGCTTTGTAATCAATGCAGGTCGAGAGGTTGGTCAGTCTTTTGAAGACATGCTGGATTTCATACTTACTGATAGTACATACGGGTCCCTGGAGCGTTTCCTATATGGATATACAGGTGGAAAATGTGCAGTGGAAATCATTAATGAAGACACCTGCGAAGCGATGATTAATGGAAAGCGCGTCAAGGTGCTGACTTCTGCGAGAAACCCCAAGGAAATCGGCTGGGATGCGGAAAATGTTGATATTGTTGTAGACTGCACGGGCGTATTTCTTGATCCCAACAAGGATGCAGACGCCAAGGGCGGCAGTGTGAAGGGGCATCTCAAGAGTGGAGCAAAGAAGGTGATCTGCAGTGCGCCATTCAAGCTTTCTGACGATAAAGACATCCCTGAAGATGCCATCATGACAGTCTTTGGCATCAATCACGAGACATATGACCATGACAAGCATCATGTTCTTTCTTCTGCAAGCTGCACAACGACTGCACTTTCGCATATGATGAAGCCGCTGCTTGACCATACGCAGACAAATCGCATCATTACGGCGAGCATGTCAACAATCCATGCTTCAACGAACAATCAGACCATTCTGGATGGTGTTCCGAAGTCAGGTGCAAAGGACCTGCGCAGAAACCGTTCTGTTTTCAATAACATTATCCTGACATCAACGGGTGCTGCAAAAGCCCTTGAAGTGGTTATGCCAGGTATCAAAGACATAGGCTTCATGGCGGATTCCGTTAGAATTCCAGCCAATACGGTGTCGCTTGTTTCTTTAAACATTACTTTCCGATCCGCACTTGACTCTAAGGGTGAGCCGGTAATAGACAAGGAATTTTTGAATAACCTCTATAAAAATGCAGCTGATGATGATACACACGGACTTCTGGAGTTTTCAGACCGTCAAAATGTCTCTTCGGACATTCGAGGCAGAAAGGCTTCGGTAGTCATTGAAGGCTTTGAGACACATACAAAGACGGGCTTCATTGCCCTGCCAAAGGAAATTCTATTTGATTATGGCTGTGCAGGTGAAATCAAGCTGCCTGTAACCCATGCGAAAATATTCGGATGGTATGACAATGAGTTCGGCAATTACGTAAACTCTTTGTCGAACTTGGTTTGCCACGTTGACGACCAGATGGTGAGCCAACTGGAAGTTCGCAGCGCGTAAGGCGTATTGGCATATTAGCTGGATAGAATGATATAAACGACCCGGTGACTGTGGTAAGAATTTTCGGATGCGTCCGAAAACAGACCATAAGTCCCGGGTTTTTTGATGCAAACTTTGGGGAAGGGCATGTGAATTGTGATACAATTTAGACTAAGTATGCATGTATGAGCATAAATAGACATAGGAAGTAAGAGAGGAAGTATACAATGCCAATAGGAGTAACAATCAATTGTTTGGCAGTTCTTCTGGGCGGTCTCATTGGCGCGAAGCTGAAGAGTCGTATTCCAGAAAATCTAATCGAAAAGCTGCCGACTGTATTCGGGCTATCAGCTTTGACCATAGGTGTGTTTCTGATTGCCAAACTTGAAAATCTAGCACCCGTCATACTCGCAATCATACTGGGTACAATTATTGGAGAACTTTTTCAGATAGAAGACAATCTAAAGAAGTACATCCATAAGCTGCTTGAGAAGGTAGGTGGCGCTGACCCGCACCGGATTGATATTCTGGTCATCGTCATAACCCTCTTCTGTTTCAGTGGAACAGGGCTCTTTGGTGCTCTGAACGAGGGGTTCACCGGGAATGGGAGCATCCTGATTGCCAAGGCAATCATGGACTTTTTCACGGCCATGATTTTTGGTGCATCAACAGGATACATGGTATCGGTAACCTCCATTCCCCAGTTCGGACTATACCTGATCTTCTTTTACAGCGCGGGTTTCATAGTTCCCTTGCTTAACAGCGCAATGCTGAGTGACTTCAAGGCGTGTGGGGGAATCATCACACTCGCTGCAGGCCTTAAACTCGCCAAGGTTGTTGACATCAACCTTGTAAATATGCTCCCTGCCCTGGCTGTCGTCATGAGTTTCACCTATTACTGGGACCTCTTGGGTCTCTAAAGTCTCCTTAAAAGAACTGTGCAGTTCTAGGACTGAAATTCTGAACGTCAGCACACAAATGAATGAAAAATCAGAGAATTGAAATAAATTTCAGGAAAATTGAAATTTATTTCAATTTTTTTATGCATTTTGGGTGATAATCCGCTATTTTACCCACTTAATAATTGGCATGAAGCTTGCGTTTATAAATTGCAGGTCTATTGTTGGGTGAGTAGAGGAGGAATTATGAAAGTAAGGTCACCTTATTTAATTGAAGCAATTTCAACTTTTGCAATGCTGATTTTAGTAATGGGCGTCGGCATTGCGGTCTTTGGGGCGGATCCACACATTCCTATGCTGATTGGTACAGCCATTGCCGCTGTCATGGCACTTAAGATCGGTCACAAATGGAATGACGTGGAGCAGTTCATGTTTGACGGGATCAGACAGGCACTTCAAGCAATTATTATTCTTGCAATCATCGGTGTTCTAATTGGTGTCTGGATACTGGCTGGTGTAGTACCATCTATGATTTACTTCGGACTTAATATTCTATCTCCTAAAATCTTCCTAGTTGCCACAGTACTGATTAGTTCAGTAACTTCTCTGGCTACAGGTACATCTTGGGGTACTGCCGGTACAATCGGTATCGCGCTGATGGGCATCGCACACGGTCTTGGCATCCCTGCACCGATTGCAGCGGGCGCAGTGATCTCCGGTGCTTATTTTGGAGACAAAATGTCGCCGCTTTCTGACACGACAAATCTTGCACCTGCAATGGCGGGTACAGATGTTTTCACACACGTTAAGTTTATGATGCGTCCGACACTGGTAGCCTACGCAATCACATTGACTGTATTTGGTGTAGTCGGCATGCGTTTTGCAGGTGCAAACGTGGATTTGACAACAATTGAAACCATGCGTTCCGGTCTTGAGGGTGCCTTTACACTTTCGCCGCTTCTGCTGCTGCCGCCACTGACAGTCATCATCCTTATATCGAGAAAAATGCCGGCCATTCCTGGCATATTCATCGGAATCCTGATGGGTGCAATCATGGCACCGCTTTTCCAGGGCGTGAGCTTTGGAGATATTCTAAACGTAAGCTACGGCGGTTATGAATCTGCTACAGGTATTGAATCTGTAGACAGCCTGCTTTCGTCTGGCGGACTCATGAATATGATGTACTCCATTTCCCTGACAATCATCGCCATGATGTTTGGCGGTATTATGGAAAAGACAGGTCAGCTGGATGTTATTGTTGAGCGTCTTCTTAAGCTTGTAAAGAGTACAACGGGACTCATTACAATGACAATTCTTACATGTATCGGTTCCAATATGACAATGCCTGAGCAGTACATTTCTATCGTTGTTCCAGGTCGTATGTATGCCAAGGCTTACCATGACAGGGGTCTTCATCCGAAAACACTGTCCAACGCGCTGGAATCATCGGGCACGCTAACTTCAGCACTCATTCCTTGGAACACTTGTGGTGTCTTCCTAATGGGCGTTCTGGGAGTACCGACTATGCAGTATCTGCCATGGGCAATTTTCAACTATACCATGCCAATCGTCGTAATCGCACTGAGCTTTGTGGGTGTGACGGTTGCCAAAATGGATCCGGAAAAAGATTCTGAACAAGCGGCATAGTCTGATTACCACATATGTAATATATGTTACACTTAAAGCCGGAGCATGCTCCGGCTTTAAATGCTGTTTGCGTAAGGGATCTTGATTGGGTGCGGGTGAAATGATGAAGAAAGAACTGATGATTTCCGGGCTGATTATGTTCTTCAGCGGTGTGTTTTTTATGAATGCAATGGTTCAGATTGACTACAACCTGAATCTGATGGAATATATTTCGATGTCGGCAGATTTTTCAGAGCGTGAGAGGGATATCCTCGAATCCTATGGAACACTGACCTATGGCGGTAATATCACGGAGCCGCCCCTTGGCAAGTATTATGAAGACACCGGCCAGTATCTGGGGCTTGTCACCGACATGATATATGCCCTTGCGATTGAGCTGGAAACAGATATTGTCATGCAGCCCCTCGTTTGGGATGAAGCACTTCTGGCGCTTAAGGACGGCACAATAGACCTGTGCGACTTGACCCCTTCAGACCAGCGTGAGAAGTATTATGCATTCACCGATAGAATATATGATTTGAATGGCGTTGCGCTTATTAACGCGGGCCTGTCGGAGGAGCTCTCCACGCTGACAGACCTGAGTGGCATGAAGGTCGGGGTTCAGCGGGGGGACTATGTGATTGAGAGTCTTGATGAACAGGGCATTTTTCCAGACTACATTTATGCGGATAATCTGACATCGGCCATGCAGCTTCTCGAAAGCGGTGCAGTCGACGTGATTGTAGGAGATGAACCGGTCATCAAGAATCATCTGAACGATGCGCGCAATGTCAACCGGTATGAAATCCTGCCGGATAAAATCTATGAGTCCTATGTTGTGCTGGGCATGCCGAAAACGCATAGAGAACTTCTGCCGATTATTAACAAGGCCATTTTCAGAATGAAAAAATCCGGCGTCCTGCAAAAAATTCAGGGCAAGTGGCTTGGGACAGATACAGCTGCAGATGAGCGCCGTATGAATGAGAAGATGAAAAGCGCAGGCATCATTTTAACCATAATGTTCGGACTGCTCATATACCTGATTTATGCTTGGAACAGAAATCTAAAGAAGCTAGTCGATGAAAGGACACAGGAAATCAGGCGAATTACGGATGAGCTTGAAGTGATCCTCGCCAATATACGGGCCACCATATTTTTGGTGGATGAAAGGGGAAACATCCGAAAGCTCAAGGGTGCACTCCCGAGCGACTGGCGCGCAAAAAACATGGGGCGTATTGACTCAAATGACAATCCAGCGCTTGTCTGCGCTATGAATGAAGCCGGGGAAAAGACCCTGGGCCTGCCGCTCTACCGTGTGGAAAACCAGAATATGTTCGATTTCAACTATTTGAACCGGATTTATCACTGCTATATAACACCAATTGACTCCAAGGACCCGCTTGTGCTGATTATTCTCTCTGACGAGACACTTGAGCGCATCCAGAAGGCGCAGATTTTTCAGTCTGACAAGATGGCAGCCGTTGGAAGGCTGGCTGCGGGTATCGCCCATGAGCTTCGAAATCCCCTGGGAACCGTTCGCAACTCAACATACATCCTCAAGGATTTTGAGGGGCATACGGATGAAGAGGCAGTTGCGGTTCAGTCCATAGAGCGCTCGGTTTCAAGGGCCAGTGAAATCATTGAGAGTCTGCTCAAATATTCCCGTATTGACGATGCGCCCAGCAAAACCGTTGACCTCTGTGCGGTGCTGGAGGAAGTCATGAACTATTACAAAAAGAGCCCTGATAATCGCAAGGTCACCTTTGCTCTTAACTGTGACAAGGGGCGCTATATATATACCAATGAAACGGCAATTCGCCATATTGTGACCAATCTGATGGGGAACGGCATCGAGGCCATGGACCACAGTGGTGAGCTGAGTGTGGCCCTTGTCAACAAGGATGCTGAAATAGAAATCAGCATTGCCGACACGGGACAGGGTATTGAAAAGGAATACTTGAACAGGATATTTGACCCCTTTTTCACGACAAAACCAGTCGGCAAGGGAACGGGGCTTGGACTTTATATTGTCTATTCCCAAATTGAAAAAATTGGTGCGGCAATAGAGGTTGAAAGCCAGGTGGGTGTAGGGAGCGTCTTCAAAGTGCGCATACCGGTTTAGGAGATGAAGCTATGCTGAACATACTGATTGTTGATGACGAGCGGGATTTCAGAAGTCTGCTCGGAATCATACTGAAGCGAAAAGGGTACCGGATTACGGAAGCGGAAAACGGCGAAGAAGCCATTGAAATACTCAGCAGGGCCTGCTTTGATGTGCTTATAACCGACCTTGTCATGGACAAGTGTGATGGTCTTGAGCTGCTGAAATATGCTGGTCAGAACCACCCGGCCATGGAAACCATCATCATGACGGCATTTGGGAGCATTGAAAATGCAGTTGAGGCTATGAAGCTGGGCGCTTTTTCATACTTTATTAAAAGTAATGATCCCCAAGAGATTGTATTTGATCTTGAGAAAATAAAGAAAATCAAGCTACTCGATGCAGAAAACAGACTTCTGCGCGATGCGGTTGTAGACAACAGCGTCATGCTTGAGTCAAAGAGCGAAGTCTTCAGACGTGCCGTAGATATTGCACGAAGAGCGGCGGACTCCAACTCCAACATTCTCATACTTGGAGAATCGGGGGTTGGCAAGGAGGTCTTTGCCAAGTTTATTCATATGAACAGTCCAAGACGCAATGAAATATTTATGCCGGTCAATTGCTACAGTTTTTCCGACACCCTTATTGAAAGTGAGCTGTATGGGCATGAAAACGGGGCCTTCACAGGGTCTTCAGGTCTTAGAATAGGACGGTTCGAAGCGGCAAATCACGGGACCCTTTTTCTTGACGAAATCGGCGATTTGCCAGAGTCAACGCAAATCAAGATATTGCGCAACATTGAAACCAGAGAAATCACGCGCATTGGCAGCAATACCCCCATTAAAACCGATTTCAGACTTGTTGCCGCAACCAATAAGGACTTGAGCAAATCCATTGAGAGCATGGATTTTCGCGAAGATCTCTTTTATAGGCTGAGCACGGTGATTATCAGAATTCCCTCTCTAAGGGAGCGGCGTGAGGACATTCCCATCCTGCTGGATTACTTTATCAAGAAATCATCCGATGAACTTAAGAAGAGTTTTCATGGGATTGAAAACAAGCTGCAGAACCTGCTCTATACCTATGAGTATCCAGGCAATGTCCGTGAAATGAAAAATATTGTGGAACGGCTGGTGGTACTTTCCCCTGAAGGCCTTCTGCAGATGGATGAGGGCTTCAGCATCAACCCCCTTCGCCTCAACGCAGTAGAGGATAAGACAGACCAGAGTCTGAAGGCAGTACGAAGCAAGGCGGAAAAGGACCACATACAGGCCGTGCTCGCAGCCTGTGATTTTGATTACAACAGGGCTTCTGAGATTCTTGAAATCAGCTCGCGTCAGCTCTACAACAAGTGCCATGAGTACGGCATCAGAAAATAGGCCTTCCGCTGAAATCATTGAAATTCCATCAGAATAGCTATATAGGACCAGTCCGAGATTTTGGACTGGTCCTATTTTTCTGAAAATATTTAATTTTCGTAACCCTTTAGACCGCAATTTGTGCTTTTCAAGTACAAAATAGAGTAACTCAACATGAAATCGATTGCAGGAGATTTGGACTGAACTATAATTAGCATTGGGGGGAAGTATATGAATTTTGAAGAAAAATTACGCGAAAAATTCGGCAGATTTTATGATGTTCAAGGCCCTGTCGTTATTGGCAATATGAATTTTCAGTTTATCGCCAAGTTCAATCAGAGAAATGCGCGATATATCCTTAAGAAAACCAACGAATACTATGCGTTTGAGAACAATGAGTTTGTTCTGTATAAGCGCTTGGACGGTCCAATCAATGAAAACATCATGACAAGCATTGAGCAGTTTTTCAACGACCATGCCGAGTCACTCATACAGATCGACGATGAACACATGTCCAGTGCTGTAGTCTTGATTCTTGAAACAGAGTCTGAAATCGATCCGGCCCTTGCTGGAAAAATTCAGAAATTCAAGTACTACAAGAGCTTTATGTTCGGCTTGAAAGGCTGGATCAATGGCGGACTAATGCTGATAAATCCTTTAGACAATAAGGGATTGTCAAATAAATATTCTAAGAGGGAACTTGAAAAGATTTTATCTTAGAGAGGGGAGTTATTATGAGTTCATTATTACTTATTCTTATCGCAGCTGCCGTATTTTTGGTGGGGTACGTTACTTACGGTGCGTACTTGGCAAAAACATGGGGCATTGACCCGAACAGGAAAACGCCTGCACACACAATCAACGATGGTGTTGATTATGTTCCTGCAAAAGCGCCTGTACTGCTCGGTCACCACTTTTCATCCATCGCGGGTGCCGGACCTATCGTAGGACCTATTGGTGCTGCAATCTTCGGTTGGGTTCCAGTATTCCTATGGATCGTCGTCGGATCGCTGTTCTTTGGCGGCGTTCATGACATGGGTGCACTTTTCGCATCAGTTCGCCATGACGGTAAATCCCTTGGCGAAGTTATTGGCCACACAATGGGTAAGAGTGGCAAAAAACTATTTGCGGTATTTGCTTGGCTGACACTGCTTCTTGTAGTTGCAGCATTTACAAATATCGTGGCAAACACATTTGTAGCAGTACCTGAAGCAGCAACGGCATCATGTTTATTTATTCTTGTAGCAATCGGTTTTGGTGTGTTTGTTTATCGTAGAGGCGTAAGCCTTACAATCGGTAGTGTGATCGGTGTTGCACTTCTAATTCTAAGTATTTACCTTGGAACACTGTTCCCGATTTCACTGAGCAAGACAGCTTGGATGCTTATTCTTATCGGTTATATCTTTGTTGCCAGCGTTACGCCAGTTTGGATTCTGCTGCAGCCAAGGGATTACCTGAATTCATTCCTGCTTTACGCAATGCTGATCGGCGGTTTCGTAGGCGTTATCTTCATGAATCCTAAGCTAGAGCTTGCTCCAGTGACAGCGTTCAAGATCAACAATGCGACACTCTTCCCGATGCTGTTCGTAACTGTAGCCTGTGGCGCGATTTCAGGCTTCCACTCACTTGTTGGTTCTGGTACAACTTCGAAGCAGATGGACAACGAGAAGGATATCCGACTTGTTGGTTACGGTTCAATGCTGATTGAGGGTGTTCTTGCAACACTGGCAATCATCACAGCTGGTTACATCGGCGCAGACAAGCTGAGCGCGCTTCTTGCTGACGGCGGTCCTGTAAATGTATTCTCAAACGGTCTTGGTGAGTTCATGACAGCATTCGGTCTGCCACTTGCAACAGGTAAGAGCTTTACAGCACTTGCAATTTCGGCATTCGCACTTACAAGTCTTGACACGGCAACACGTCTAGCACGTTTTATCTTCCAAGAGTTCTTCGATGCAGAAGGTGAAGCTGAGTCATCATTCATCACAAACAGATACGTATCGACACTGATTACAGTTGTTCTTGGTGGTGGTCTTGCATTTAAAGGCTGGACATCAATTTGGCCACTATTCGGTTCTGCAAACCAGCTGTTGGCGGCACTTGCGCTTCTAGCGCTTTCAGTATGGCTCAAGCAGGCAGGCAAGGCTTACAAGATGACAAGCATTCCTATGGTATTTATGTTTGCTGTTACACTTGTAGCGCTTGTACAGCTTATGATGGCTAACGTAGGCAACTATATCCTCTTTGGTTTTGCAGTGGCGCTGTTTGTTCTTGCACTGATTCTGATTGTTCAGGCAAGAAAAGCATTTGCTAGCATCGACGCAGGCAGCGGCGGTGCAAGAAAGACTTCTTAATCAAGCGGTGTGTTATAATAGTATAAACGTGGGTTCCTTTTGGGATTCTTAAATGAGAAGGGAAGCGATGCTTCCCTTCTTAGTTTTTCGATAAGGTCGACAAGGCAATAATTGTTGAATAGATTACTGGTGGTGTATAAATGAACTACTTGGCGAATTTTCTAAAAAACCTTGGACTCTTCTTTGAAGGTGCCCTCGACATGCAGCAGAAATCAAGAGGCCATATTGAGAACGAGGCCAACGAGCTCATGGATCAGTTTATGATTCTCTGCTTTGGCGATTACCTGGGAATTGACCTCCCGACGAGCTACTACGCACTGGAACTTCTGCCCTTTCTTGCCGATGACCTTGAGCAGTGGCAGGGACGTATGACATCTAAAAAGTCAATCTGGGAAGAAAAGGCTGGAAAATTGGATATCGATCCATGATTGAAGAGGAGAAAATATGGGGAAAATTATATTTTTTGGTGGCAAGGGCGGTGTTGGAAAGACAAGCTGTTCAACGGCATACGCCATAGCACAGAGCAATAAGGGGTTGAAGACACTTCTGGTTTCGACTGACCCGGCGCACTCCATATCTGATTTATTCCATGAGTCCATTGGTTCTGAGGTTAAGCAGCTCTCTGAGAATTTGTTTGGGATTGAAATCAACCCAGAGATGGAAAGCCGTCTGTACATCAACAAGGTCCGCAAGGACTTGAAGAAAATTCTGAGTCCTATCATTATGGAGGACTTGAACAAGCAGCTTGACGCGGCCATTGTGTCGCCGGGCAGCCATGAGTCCGCACTCTTTGACAAAATGGTTGAGTTCATCATACACTTCAGCGAGGTCTATGACTGCATCATATTTGATACGGCACCAACGGGGCACACGGTGCGCCTGTTGTCGCTTCCAGAGCTTCTTGGGGGTTGGATTGAGAGCCTCATGTCAAAACGCAAAAAGACCATCTCGTTGAAAAACATGATTGGTCGCGACCGCAATGAGAAAGATCCCATTTTGGAGATTCTCTCGCGCCGCAAAGACAATTTGGAATGTGCGCGTCGCATTATGATGGATGAAAACATGCTGGAGTTTGCATTTGTATTGAATGCAGAACGCATGCCCATTGAGGAAACAAAGAAGGCTGTGGTCCTGCTCAGAGATTACGGCATCAATGTGTCTACCCTGGTGGTCAATAAAATTCTTCCAGAGGATGCAACCGATCCTTTCTGGATGAAGAAAAAGGAAAGCGAAGGCATGTATCTGGATGAAATCAAGACGGGCATCAAGGCCAAGCATATTTTTGAAATCCCGCTATTCCAGGAGGATATGACGCCGGATACCATTGCTCAGATGGCCACATTCTTTAATATCTAATAGGCAAGAGAAATATGAAATCCAAACGCCGGAGCGGCATGCTGCTCCGGTGTTTTTTATTGTCAGAAAAGCAGTCGTATTTTTGCGGATTTTTTGAAATATGAACGCCACTGTCATATTGGACACAGGGGCTGTCATATTAAGAGGATACAATCCAGGTATAAAGTGAGGTGATCTGTATGAACGGAACAGTACTGATAGTTGACGACATCCCTGGTAATATTCATGTCTTAAGAGAAGCGCTAAAGGACATGTACCATATAAAAGCGGCGATTAACGGACAGAGCGCGCTGGACATATTGAGTGGCAGCAGTGACGTCGATATTGTCCTTTTGGATATCATGATGCCTGAAATGGACGGCTACGAGGTATGTCGCCAAATACGCATGAATCCGCGGACGGAGGACATACCCGTCATATTTGTGACTGCGATGGGTGAAATGGAAGACGAAGTCAAAGGCTTTCAGGTGGGTGGAAATGATTACATCACCAAACCCATACAGCCCATTGTGGTACGGGAACGGGTGAAAAATCATATGTCGCTCTACAAGCAGCGCATGCATCTGGAGACCCTGGTTCGGGAACGTACGGAAGCCATTGAAAAAAACCGCAGGGAGATACTCAAGCGACTGAGTGTCGCTGGTGAGTACAAGGACAACGATACTGGAGAACACGTTGAGCGGGTGGGACTTTACAGTGAAATCCTTGGACGGGCCATGGGCATGGATGAAAAGAGCCTCTTCTATTTGAGACTGACCGCGCCTATGCATGACATTGGGAAGATTGGCATTTCAGACACCATCATACGCAAGGCAGGCGCCTTGAATGAAGAAGAACGTGCCCGTATCAATACGCATCCTCAAATTGGTGCAGAAATCATCGGACAACACGATGATCCGCTCCTGAACATGGCAAGGACCATTGCCTTGACCCACCATGAAAAATGGGATGGGACCGGGTATCCTAAGGGATTGAAAGGGGAAGCCATACCGCTGGAGGGCAGAATCGTCTGCATGGCAGATATTTTTGATGCCCTCATGAGCAAGCGGCCATACAAGGAGCCTTGGACCTACGAGGATGTTGTGGCCTATATTGAAACAGAGCGGGGCAAGACCTTTGATCCCAAGCTGGTAGATGCATTCATGGCACATGTGGATGAGATTGCTGAAATCTATAGAAGCATGCGGGACTAGAAATGGGGGAATTGAAATGAGTAAAGGTATAAGAGGATCCCTCCTGTTTGTGGATGATGATCCCCAAAGTCTGATTCTATATAAAAGAAAATTTGAAGAGACATTTCGAGTCTATACAGCTGCGAATGGGCATGATGCCCTTGAAATCATGCAGGATGAAGAGGTGGATGTTATCATCAGTGATTTGAGAATGCCTGAAATGGACGGCATAGAGCTCCTGAGCCGAATTCAGGATGACTACCCTCAAACACTGCGGGTGATTATCACAGCCTTTGATGATTATGAGCGCATTGTCGACAGTCTCAACAGCGGCGGCATCAATCACAGCTTTAAGAAACCGGTCAATTTCAAATATTTGAACCTGGTCTTGGTGGATTATCTTGAAAAGGAAAAAATGAAAATTCACAACAGGGAGTTCATGGATTCCTTCAAAGAGTATTCCAAGGAACTTTCAGACAAGCTCAAGGCGCGGACCGAAGAGCTGAGAGAAGCCTACAGACTGCTTGATGAAAGCGACAGACGCTACAAATATGCAGTCAAGGCAGCTAAGCAGGGCATTATTGACTGGGGCATTTCAGATGACGCATTGGTACTCAACGATGTATTTTTTGAAAACCTGGGCTATGACAGATACAACATGAATATCAGAAATCTTGAAGACCTCAAGTACTATATTCACCCTGAGCACCGGGCGGCCTTCTTTAACAAGCTCAAGAAATACATGAAGTCGGGCGGCACAATGGAAATGCGCCTTCAGCTCCTGAGCAAATCGGGCGTCTATGTGTGGCACAACTTTGTGGGGCTGGTCGTGGAGTGGGACAGCAAGAACAGACCGGTCCGTTTCATAGGTGCCTGCATTGATATCTCCCGACAGCTGACCCTTGAGGAGAAACTGAGGGAAGCCAACGAAGAGCTGCGGATCATCAATGAGGTAAAACACAATTTCATAGCGAATGTAAGCCATGAGCTCAGAACACCGATGAATTCAATCTTGGGCTTTGCCAGTCTCTATGACGGCGCTGCAGACGAGGGGCAAAAGACAAGGTATGTTCAGCAAATCAAATCCTCGGCACATGCGCTCAATCAGGTAATCGACAACATGATTGCCTTTGCTGCTGTAAAGCAGGAGGAGGCACTGGAAAAGGCAAGCAACTTCAAGCTCGACAAGCTGCTGCAGGATGTTGGCTCACGGGTGTCAGAAATGCTGAGTGGAAAAAATGTTGAGTACACTGTTGAAATTGGAGAGAATATTCCCATCTTCCTCATGGGCAATGAAGTACGACTCAAGAAAACCCTTCTGGCGGTGCTTGATAATGCTGCCAAATTCACAAAATCTGGCCGGATTGATTTGCGCGTTTCAGCAGTAGGACAGGAAAATGGCATGATCAATCTGGAGTTCGGCATAAAGGATACGGGAATTGGTATGGAGACCAGCCAACTGGAGAATATTCACATTGCCTTTAAGCAGGCAGATGACTCATCGAGCAGGTCCTATGACGGTCTGGGGCTGGGAATCAACCTTGCTGTTGAAAATGTGCGGAAAATGAATGGACAGTTTCGAATTGAGAGTCAAAAAGATATGGGGACACGTGTTACCATTCGCATTCCATTCAGAATGGCCTATGAAGTGCGCCGTATCAGAACCAATCTCATAGATGTCGGCAAGTTCAACGTGCTCCTCTATAAGGAAAGCGGCGCTCAGCGGGAAGAACTCGTGCGTATGCTCAAGGGCTTTGGATTTGCCATTCGCGAGGCGGCGGATATTGACGACTTCCGTGACATGATACAAAAGGGCACCGGCGTCCAGTTCATTCTGGGATGTGCCAAAGAGCTGGATGACATAAGACAGATGGTGTCACTGAACCAGCATATTGTCATCGCCATTGAGGATTACTCCAACGATTTTATCCAAGGCTGGATTAACGCATCCATTAAGAAGCCTATTATTTCCTCTGAGCTTTACAATGCCTTTATTGAGTCGCTGGTAAAATTCCATCCCAAGCTTGCAAAGCAGGAAATCGAGCTGGATGTACCGGGTAAAACAATTGAGCGCATCGAAGAAATGCGTGTTCTTGTCGTGGAAGACAGCCTGACCAATCGCCACATTATGAAGAATATTCTGGACGCCATCAAGGTTCAAGCGGATTTTGCAGAAGATGGGGAGCGGGTTCTTGAGATGGATGCCCTTGATGCTTACGATCTGATATTTATGGACATTAATCTGCCGGGAATGAATGGCGATGAGGTTTGTGAAGTTCTAAGACAGCGTCCAGAGCTTGAAAATCTTGCCATACTGGGACTGACAGCAAATATGGATGCGGCCAGTCTCAATAAGTATCGTCAGGCCGGGATGAATGATATTCTGCATAAGCCTTACAATGTAGACCAGATTTTCAGCGCGATTGAAGACTATGCGGGTGTTTTGGAGTCTGAAAGTCACGGACACACAAGTTTGACAGCCGCTGATGCTGAGGATGAACGCGGCGCTGATGAAAAAGATATTTTTGCCAAGCTTTATGCCTATGGCGTGGATGTTGAGGGGGCTATGAAGCGTCTTGGTGGCAATGAACAGACATATATTGAACTTCTGAGTGATTTTGAAAGAGAGTATTCAAATCTGGAATGTGCCAAGCTCACAAAAAACGGAGACCTTTATGCGTCATGTCATGCAATAAGGGGGATCGCCTCAAATCTTGGCGCAGTCAAGCTGGGGGAAGCGGCAGGCAATCTTGAAAAGCTTGGAGACCATGTATCAGAATACGAAATGGCACACTATGCGGATGTGTTTGAAAACAATCTGTCCGGCTTTATTGAGGGAATCAAAGCAGTCCTGTCCCAGCGGGATTCCGACACGGCTGCAAAGGCTGGTGACAAGTTCACATGGAAAGAAACTGAGCGGTTTTTGAAGGATGCAGCAAATGAGCTTCAAAGCTTTGATACTTCTGTAATCGACAGGTTCAGAGAAACAGATCTGGACAGATTTGAGTCAGAAATCTCAGAAGCGCTGAAAAAAGCATATGCGTCCATACAGGGATTCGATTTTGAGTCAGCACTTTTAATCATTGAAAAAATTGAATCTGAGTATGGTGGGAAGGGGCGTGAATAGGATGAAATACATCGAATATATCGATCGGGAATTCGAATCCTTAATACCAGGCTATTTGGAGACAAAGAAAAAAGAGCAGGAAGAAATATGGCATGCTGTGGACTGTGAGGATTTTGATAGGGTCATGTATCTGTGTGAACGCCTTTACTATTCTTCTGCAAGCTATGCATTTACCTTTATAGAAAAGTTCAGTGCTGAAATGCGCTACTGGGTTACGCTTAAGCAGCAGGATCAGATGAAGAAGCTGCTGGAAGAATATGCGGATTATTTTGATAATCTGGAGATTATTTATATTGAAAAGTGAATTTGTGGAGTAACGTCACAGAAAAATGGGAAAAAGTACTTATAAGAGGATGTGTCGTATTTCAAATCAGACGCATCCGGCATAGTAAAGGGGAACATGCAGGTAAGATGCCCTGCGCATCCCATGAATGGAGAGAATGGCGTGAAAGACATAAATGAAGTAGAAGACTATGATACCATGGTCAGAAAGTGGCTGGAGTACGATCCGACCGTATCCGACCTGGTAGTCTCCGTCATTCAGACCCTGCCGCAGCGGTATGAGAAAATGATGGAGGCTGTAACGGCGGGGGATGCAGTCGAACTTGAAGGCCTTGTTCACAGTTTAAAGGGAACATCAGGCAATTTTCACATGGAATCGATTTATAATATCGCTCTTGAACTAGACATCGACCTCAAGGCACGCTGGACTATCGATAGGGAAATCCGAGCGCGCCTGGTGGCGCTCAACCGGATTATTGAAGGCATTCCGCCCGTATATTATGAGACTGAAGTCTTTGAAGAATCGCTGAACAGCAAATCACCAGGACTGCTAAAGGTGCTTCTTGCCGACGATGTTTTTGAGAACCGGGAACTGATTCGGTATATGCTGATTGGACATCCCGTTCAGCTTGAGTTTGCTGAGAACGGTCAGGAAGTTCTTGAGAAAATTTCCGAGGAAAACTATGATGTCCTTCTTTTAGATATTCAAATGCCGGTGCTGGATGGGGAGTCGGTGCTCCTGAAGCTGCGCGAGGAAAATTTGGCCCAGGACATGTACATTGTCGTAATGACAGCCCACGCCTGGCATGATGATATGAAGCGCTATATGGATATGGGTGCGGATTTGTGTATCTCTAAACCCGTAGATAAGAAAGTAATACGAGAAAAAATGACGGAACTGTTGAATATGAAGGGTATAAGCTAATGGTGCATCAAGAGTACATAGATATGGAATTCGAAAGTCTGATTCCTTCTTTCATGCAAAGACAGCGTGAGGAGCTCGTTCGACTTAAAGAGGCCTGCAGGGCTGCAGACGGCGCACAGCTTGAGCTTTTAGGGCACCGGATAAAAGGTACGGGAAGAAACTACGGCTTTACCTATATTGGCAGGACAGGAGAAGCGATTGAAGCCCTGGCAAAAGAAGAGGCCTACAAGGATATTATGGAACTTCTAAGGGGACTGGAGCGCTATTTGGACACAGTCCATATTGTTTATGTTGAAATTGAGGATGAGGGGGATGACGTGCATGCATAAGATTCTAGTAGTCGATGACGATAAATCCATGCTTGACCTCGTCAGATTCCTTCTTGAAAAGAACAATTTTCATGTATTCACCGCAGATTCCTATGACAGTGCCCTTAAAATTGTAGATGAAGTCGGTGTAGATGCAGCGATTCTAGATATTGTACTGCCGGATAAAAGCGGCTTTTCCCTGCTTCAATACATTCGGACAAAAACAGCAAACAAGCACATTCCCATTATTATGCTCACAGGAAAGACCGAGGAAATAGATACGATTCTCGGCCTTGAATTGGGCGCTGATGATTATATTTACAAGCCTTTTAGAAAGCGGGAACTCATTGCCAGAATCAATGTCCTCTTCAGACGCATTGAAATGGATAGAGTGTCCTCCGGACGCCAGATGGTTCTGGGCGACATTGCCATAGATATGGAGTCAAAGCGGGTTACTTACCGAGACGAAGAACTGAGCTTGAGTCCTAAGGAGTTTGAGCTCCTGATCCTGCTTGCCAAGTCTCCGGACCGTATTTTTTCACGGGATGAAATTCTAGACAGGCTATGGGACCAGAATGTGGCTTATGACATGCGTACGGTGGATGTCTATATCCGGCGCATACGGGAGCATTTCAGGCGGGCTGGCATAACTGAGGACTGCATTGAGACGGTCCGTGGATATGGATACAGGTTTTATTCAGACCGCAGCTAAGTATAGAGTGGCTAAGTGTAGAGTGGGAAAGGGAAAATACTTGGTAAAAAAGAGAACCCATCTAACTTCCAGCTCATGCATGCCATGGGACCAAATAGATGCATGGGCGACCTCTAGTTTTTGAGTGCCTATTCGGGCATGTTCTCTATTCCCCATTTGCACATGGCAGTGAGTGTAGGGATAAAGCTGCGTCCCTTTTCAGTAAGGGAGTACTCGACTTTTGGGGGCACCTGGGGATATTCATTTCTGAAAACCAGGCCGTCTCTTTCAAGCTCCTTAAGCTGGTTGCTGAGGGTCTTGTGTGACACTTTTCCAAGAGAGCGTTTGATTTCACCGTATCTGAGTACTGAATTGTTTGCAAGGTGCCAAAGGATGACCGCCTTCCATTTGCCGCCGATAATCTGGATGGTGTATTCAACAGGACACAAGTAAGTTTCATTGACTTTACAGTTCATTATTGACCTCTATACTTTCTTATAGGTAAGTACCTAACGCTTATGTGCGTACTTTACAGATTGAACATATGAATTATAATTCAAGTATAGCAAATTTGACAAGTCAGGCAATAATAGAAGGAGTAAATAATGAACCAGACAATCCAGGATATGTTGAGCAGAAGAAGCACGCGTGCTTTTGGTGACGGAAAAGTTGAAAAGGAAAAGCTTGAAAAGATCATTGAGGCAGGGCTTTATGCACCGAGTGCCCATAATCATCAGCCATGGCACTTCACGGTAATCAGTGATCAGGACCTGCTCGATGAGCTTAATAGAGAATCTAAGGCATTTGCCAAGACCTTTGATGACGAAATGATTCAGCGAATGGCAAACAACGACAAGCTGAATATTTTTTACGGTGCACCAACAGCGATTCTTGTTTCAGGTGAAAAAGCAGCAATGATGCCAGAGGTAGACTGTGCTGCAGCAACACAAAACATGCTGGTCGCAGCGGAGTCCCTAGGTGTTGGATCCTGCTGGATTGGTTTTGTAACCTTCCTGTTCAAGAGTGAAAAAGGGGCATACTATAAAGAAAAACTGGGTATTCCAGCAGGTTACGAACCTTATTATGCCGTTTCTCTAGGTGAGAAAAAGCAGGCGTACTCAGCGGCACCAAAGAGACGCGAGGGGACAGTGACTTACATATAAGTCCTCATGTATTGGGCTTTTTCAAGTGATCCCAAAGTATAGACCTGTCAAAAACGCTTAAACTTTATGGTTTGGGCGTTTTTTATGTGACGCGTTTCCTTAAATGCTGTAGAATGATAGTGTCGCATTTAAAACATGGTTAATTAAGAAATGGAAGATAGAAAAATGATTAAGAACGCAAGAACGGTTGACCAAAATATTGTTGTCCTGCTTATACATCAGGCGATTGGTGATCTGGTGAATATTTTTACGGCATCATGGGATATGAAAAAGGCCCTTGCTGTCATGACGGACCTCTATAAGACTGAAGAGACCAGATTCAGCATGGCCTACAGCAATGTGATGGTTCGTGATGATATTGTGGTCGGTCAGATTATGGCCTATCCCGCGGAGAAAATGCAAGTGCTTAACGAGAATATGCTCCGCCATGTCGAGACACTCTATGAAGGACCTGAAGATGAGCTTTACCTGCTCCAGCATCAGATTATGAACTCTCAGGAAGCCTTTGAAGGGGAGTACTATATTGATAACCTGGCAGTCATGCCTGCTTTTAGGGGACAGGGCATCGGAAGTCTTCTGATTGAACATGTGGAAGAGGAAGCGAGAAGCAAGGGGTATGAAAAGCTCTCCATACTTGCCGAAAAGAATAATACTAAGGCATATGCACTTTATGAAAAAATGGGATTTGTGGAAGACTGCAGCCTGCATGTTCTCGGACATGACTACCGTCATATGGTGAAGTCCATATAAAAAGTCCCCTTAAAACACTATTGACACTGTAAATCTACTCCTGTATACTCCAATTTGTATAACATGTGCATTTATTCACAAATGCGGTGAAGTACCGTAGGGTCAGAACGGATCTGATCATTGTAGCGACGCGCGGCGTCAAGCACCTGTAGAATGATATGGAAAAGGTGGAGCAAAGCTTTGAGGCTGAGTTTTACCAGACAGTGTAGTATGGCAGAATAGTGGAATCAGTAGACGTTTATAAGGGGATTTGCATTTAAAATCAAATCTTGCTATAAGCTTATTTGTCGATTCAACTCCATGCACATGGAGTTTTTTTATTGCATAAAAATACGTACAGTGCAAGAATATTCATTTACAGACCTTGATTCGCCGTGTATCCAAGTAGAAATCACTATAAAGTAGAGATCGTAAAAGATCAAAGAGAGAAGTATACGGAGGATGGTAGTATGTTGAAGCGTTTTATGAAAATTGGCATGGCAGGACTTATTGCTGCCACACTTGCAACTGGGTGTGCTGCAGGCACATCGGAAAAGGGAACTGCACCAGATGCAGCACCTGATCAAGCGGCAGTAGAGCAGAAAGTGAAAATTGGTATTACGCAAATTGTAGAGCATCCCGCACTGGATTCGGCGCGTGAAGGCTTTGTGGAAGCGCTGGCCGAAGCGGGATACACAGAAAGCGAAAATGTAGAATATATTGTTGAAAATGCGCAAGGGGATATGCCGACGGCACAAGTCATCGCGCAGAGCTTTGTCGATGAGCAGGTGGACATGATTTATGCAATCGCGACACCAACGGCGCAAGCGGCACTCAATGCGACTAAGGATATTCCGATTATGATTTCAGCTGTAACAGATCCTGTTGCGGCAGGCCTTGTTGAAAGCAATGAAGCGCCAAATACAAATGTTTCAGGTACGAGTGATGAAGCGCCGATTGATCTTCAACTGGCACTTTTTAAGGAACTGGGTGTCGAAATGAACACCATTGGCTTCATTTACAATACCAGCGAGAAGAACTCAGAGGTTCAGCTGGCAATGCTTGAGTCAGAAGCTGAAAAGGCAGGACTTCAGGTTGAAGTGCTGGGCATCACATCCTTGACTGAACTGGAGCAGGGAATTGACGTCCTCCTTGACAAGATCGATGTTCTTTATACGCCTGCAGATAACATGATTGCTTCAGGCATTCATCTTGTAACAAATAAGGCTCTGGATAAGAAGGTTCCTGTACTGGGTGCAGAAGCGGCACATGTTGAAGCTGGCGCACTTGCGACTTGCGGTGTGGATTACTTCGCCCTTGGCAGACAAACGGGGGTCATGGCAGCTAAGGTCCTTAAGGGAGAGGCTGTCTCTGAAATGCCTGTACAAAAGGCACTCAGCCCTGAAATTACAATTAACGCTGAAACAGCAAAAGCACTGGGGCTGACCCTGAGTGAAGACATGATTCAAAAGAGTGTGCTTGTCGGTCAACTGTAAGGACAAGGTTTGGAGTGAAATAAAATGAATGCATTAATACTTTCAACCCTTTCACAGGGGCTGATATTTGCCATAGCTGCTGTAGGCATTTACATCACCTTCAGAATACTGGACTTCCCAGACCTTTCTGTGGATGGGACATTCACCCTGGGTGCTGCAATTGCTGCCATCCTGGTCAAAAGTGGATTCAATCCTTATGTGGCCCTATTTGCAGCAGTCCTTGGAGGGCTTGTGGCAGGCTGTGTAACCGGCCTTCTTCATGTAAAGCTTAAAATTACAAACATCCTTTCCGGCATTATTGTCATGATTGGCCTGTACTCAATCAACCTGCGTGTCATGGGGAAAAGTAATATCCACCTTTTTGACAGTGCCCATATGTTTACTCAGGTCAGTCCTGTCATGAAGCTGGGGATCATTTTGGTCTTTACGCTTGTAGTGAAAGTACTTCATGACCTCTTCTTCAAAACACAGATGGGTTATGTCCTCAAGGCCCTGGGTGAAAATGAGCGCTTTGTGACCGCACTTGGCTATAATCCGGATTTTTATAAGATACTGGGTCTGGCCCTGGCCAATGGGTGCGTTGCACTTGCTGGCGGTATGTATGCACAGTATCAGGGCTTTGCGGATATTAGCATGGGTACGGGGATTATTGTCAGCGGACTGGCAGCCATTGTCATCGGTGAAATACTCTTCAAGGGTGCCGCCCTCAAAACGACTACTCTTGTTATTTTGGGGTCAATAGGCTATCGGGTCATTCTATCAGCTGCACTTAAGTTGGGTCTTAATGCATCAGATTTAAAGTTGATTACAGCAGGGATTATGGTACTCATTCTTTCTGGTGTTATTGAAAAGATACGTGAAAAGGTCTCGTCTGCATCTGGCGCCATGAAGCAGGGCAAGCATGCGGACCAGCACAAGGAGGTGAACAGCCATGCTTAAAATAGACAATCTAAGAAAGACTTTTAACATGGGGACACCTTATGAGAAAGAGCTGTACAGGGGTCTTAGCCTGAACATTGAAGAGGGCGATTTCGTAACAGTCATCGGCAGTAACGGTGCGGGTAAGAGTACCCTCTTCAAGCTTATCTCCAATGAACTGCGTGCGGATCATGGCGATGTGCATATTTCAGGTGAATGTGTCACCCGCAACAGACCCTTTGAAACCTTTAAAAATATAGCCTGTGTGGTTCAAGATCCAAAGCTGGGGACCATTGGCGGTATGACCGTCCATGAAAACCTTGCAATGGCCCAGATGAAAGGGAAGCCTGCAGGCCTTGGCTTCTGTGTCCGAAAGGATAAGACTGGTGATTTTGGTAAAAAGCTGGCACAGTTTGAGCTGGGCCTTGAAGATAAGCTGGATATAAAGACAGAGCTCCTGAGTGGCGGTCAACGTCAGGTCTTAAGTATACTGATGGCCACCATGCGCATGCCAGAGCTTTTGCTGCTTGATGAACACACGGCTGCACTCGATCCCAAGACATCGGAAAAAGTCATGGAAATTACAGATACAGTGGTTCGTGAGAATAGAATCACATGTATGATGATTACGCACAAGCTGGAAGATGCCATCCAATATGGCAACAGGCTCATCATGATTCATGAAGGGCAGATTCTGCTGGACATATCCGGCAAGGAAAAGGACCAGCTGGATGTGGACGCGCTTATGCGCAAGTACAGCGAGGCCAAAGGTACACTGAGTGACCGCCAAATATTCAGTTAGGGAAAGAAAGAGATGTGCTTTACCGCATTATAGGGCGCATGATACCATAGTGTTAATAAAACTAACTGTGAAGGATTGTGTGATGAATGATGAATAATAGCACAGATGTTGCGAAGCTGGCAATTAGACTTGCCATGTCTACGCGTGAAGAAGAAAAAAAGCTTAAGGAAGATGCCTTGAAAGAGGGCTTTAAAGCTGCTGCTGTAGATATTGGCGGCAAGCTTCCTGACATAACAACAAAGGTACTGGAAAGAGCCCTTGTAGCCGCCAAGAAGAATGGTATTATCCAGGATATTCATGTTCATGACGGTGCCGTTGCGGGCGCCGCACGGGAGGCCTTTGCCCAGGTGTCTGACAAGGCATATGGACTGAGTACAGGCGGAAAGATTGGGATTGCACGAAGTGGCGAACATCTTTCTGTGGCAATATTCATGAGTATAGGACTCCTCCATCTCAATGATATAGTCATTGGACTGGGCCACCGTGCGATTGTGGATTTTGATAAGGAATAGGCAAATCCCCTTGATTCTATGAATTGAGGGGATTTTTTTACGAAAAAGGCAAAGCAATGCAGCTGCTCTGTGTTTTTTTGCTATTATATCTTGACATCAAGATATAATAGATGTAGAATAATCTTGACATCAAGATAAATCACAAGATGTCCTATGAAATGTAATTTATACTGCAGTAAGAGTTTATGTGTAAACGCAGTGGGGGAAATGAAATGGAAGAAAATGTGGATTTGAAACTGGTTATAGCACTCGCAAGAGCCCACAGTGCACTGTTTGGGAAAATCGAGAAGAGTATGAAGGCTTATGATCTGACAATCAGTGAATTTGGCGTCCTGGAGCTCCTTTATCATAAGGGAACGCAGCCAGTTCAGCAGATCGCAGAGAAGATTCTGGTAACCAGCGGAACCATTACTTATATTGTGAACAAGCTTCAGGAAAAGGAACTTGTAGCAAGAAAAAAATGTGAGAAAGACAAAAGAATATTTTATGTAGAACTTACCAAGACCGGTGAAACACTTATTTCCAAGGTTTTTCCGGAACACGAAAAGTATCTGGGCAGTTTATTTGAACAGATTGACCCAGAAATAAAAAGCAGGTTGGTGGCAGATCTGTTCAGCATGAAAGCATGTGTTGAAAAACAGAAGTGACTCCTGAACGGACCCATCCGACTGTCGAACAAGGAGGCAACGATAATGAACGTTAATTTTTATGATGCTATAGAAAAAAGAAGAAGTGTGTACGCACTAAAGAAAGAATCCCTGATCAGTGATGAGAAAATTGAAGAAATCATAGCTTATGCGCTCAAGCATACGCCAACAGCATTCAATTCTCAAACGGGACGTGTGATCTTGCTTCTGGGCGATGGACATGAAAAGCTATGGAATATTGCTGAAGATGCACTGCGAGAAATTGTACCGAAGGACAGCTTTGACCAGACACAGGAGAAGCTTAGCGGTTTTAGGAATGCATATGGTACCGTGGTTTATTTTGAGGACTACCAAGTGGTTGAAGGGCTGCAGGAGCAGTTTTCCCTTTACAAGGACAACTTCCCTGTATGGTCCAATCAGGCTTCCGGCATCCTTCAGAATAACATCTGGACAGCCTTTGCAGTAGAAGGACTTGGCGCTTCCCTGCAGCACTATAATGAGGTTATTGAGGGTCAGGTCAAGGCGGCATGGAAAATTCCCGACAAGTGGAAGCTTGTCGCACAGATGCCATTTGGAAATATTGCTGAGGCACCAGATGAAAAATCATATGATGCCGTAGAAGAGCGACTCAAAGTCTACACTGCATAATGTGAAAGTTAAGCATTGAGGCCCTACAGTGAGGATTAACCACCTACAGGCAAGTCAATTTATAAGAGAATAACGCCCCCTGCATTTTACCTGCAGGGGGCGTTTTTTATTTATAGCCTTCTTCTTCTGCAATTCTGTTGCAGATGTCCTGGGAAAGCGCCAGTGCCTCGTCGAGGGTCAGGTTGCCTGCCAAATAATCCGCAATATACTGGGAAACCTGTTCGCCAAGCTCAATGAAGCGGGGGATGGACAAATACTGAATGCCTGTATAAGGAACGTCTTCAATCGTTGGAGTCTCGTAATCAACCGACTGAATTGCCTTTAAAACCAAATCGCTGAATGGCGCGATTTCCCGGTAGGAAGGATTAAGATAGGTGGATTTTCGAGTACCTGCTGGAACGTACTGCCAGCCCTTTTCCTTGGCAACAAGGTGGGTGTAATCGGTGTGCGTCGCCCAGACCAGAAAGTCAAATGCCTGTTCCTTTTGTATGGAGGATGATTCTATGGCGAGCACCCATGCCCATAGCCATCCTGTGTCCTCCTTGCGGTATGTAGGAGCCAATCGATAGCCGACATTGCCTGCAATCTCTGAATCCTCTCCTTCAAGAAAACCGGCTGCTATGCTGGCGTCATACCACATGGCCGCTTTGCCTGACTGCATGAGCTTCAGGCTTTCCAGATACCCATAGTTTTCAGGAAAGGGTTGACCGCCATCTAGCAGGATACCTTTATAGAATTCCAGCGCTTCGCGCATTTCAGCAGAGTCAAACTGTGCTTGCCAGTCCATGTCGTACCATCGTCCGCCAAAAGCGTTGGCAATAGTGTTGAAGACCGTCATGTTCATACCCCATCCCTTCTTGCCCCGGAGAATAATACCGTATTGGCCTGAGTCAGGCAAATTGAGCTGTGAGGCGAGCCTGTAGACATCCTGCCATGTCGGATTGTCTGGCATGGTCAAGTGAGCTTCTTCAAAGAGGTCTGTCCTGTAGTAGAGGATGCTTGTCTCCCCATAAAAGGGCAAAGCATAGAGATCGTCCATGTAGGTCAGGGCTGGTTCCACATAGTCAAGAAAATCGCTGCGGTCATAGGTACTTTGATCTGCTTCAGTCATGTTGTCGAAATAGGGTTCAAGTGATGCGATCCAGTGGTTTTCCGCCCAGAAGGGAACGTCGTAGGTACCGATTGTGACGATATCAAAAGCACTTGCGCCAATGGCAAGGTCCTCAATGACACGGTTTCTCAGGTCATTTTCAGAGAAGAAGACAAATTCAACCTCGACACCTGTTTGTTGCGTATAGTATTTTGAGAGCTCTTCCATAATGACCATATCAGGATTGTTGACAGTAGCAATCCGCAGTTTGCTGTAGACGTGTGTCTCCTCTGGTGCTTGAGATTTGACACAGGCGGCACACACTCCAAGGGCAAAGACAAGCAGTAGGGTAAGAAAATATACTGAACGCGTTGAGTATCTCATAAGAACCTCCGGTAATTGAGTTAAGTTCAATTGATATAGGCGCGATTATCCGTAATTGTCAGGTAGCTCGATCGTAAAGCGGGTACCATCGCCAGGGCTACTGTCCACGGTGACAGACCCACCTAGCTTCTGTGTGATGATGTTGTAGAGGACGGACAGCCCAATGCCGACGCTGCCCTGTCCACGTTTAGTTGTAAAAAATGGCGAGAAAATATCTTTAAGAATATTTTCGGGCATTCCAATACCATTGTCAGAGAAATATAGACGTATGCCTGTGTTTGAAGATTCGGCCACAAGTTTGATTTGCTTTGATTTAATGTTTTCGGGTACAGGAATATCCTGTGAGACTGTGAAACCATGAAGAACGGCATTTTCAGACAAACTGGTGATAATCTGCTCTATAGCACTTGGATAGCTGTAATGGATGAGCGACGGAGAGCAGTCCACCTGGATTGAAATATCCAGATCCTCCAGATGCAGGTCGATTTTTCCCAGGGTGTCGTTAATGAACGAAAGCATGTGAATTCTCTCAACTGACTCATCAATATGTCCAACCGAGAATTTTTTAAAGCTTTGGATGAGTGTGTCCGTACGGTTAAGGCCAGTTTTGATTGTTCGTATGGAATTGTTTGATTCCTCGAGAAACTCCTTGAACTGTACTGTACCAAGCGTATTTGCCTTGAAAGACTCTTCAATAGCAAAGGTGATTTTTTCAAGATACGAGAGCGAAGTGATGCATATTCCAACAGGTGTGTTGAGTTCATGGGCAACACCGATGACCAGATTGCCTAAAGCAGCCATTTTCTCATGTATGATGAGTTTCGATTGTGTAGACTTCAATGCTTCCAGTGTAAGCTTGAGCTGCCTGTTTGTCTCTTCAAGCTCTGCATCGATTTTGAGTCGAGCTTCAATTTCCTCGGCCAATATGTTGTTTGCCTTTGACAGGTTCAAATTGCTGGACTTGAGCTCGGCATTTGTTTCAGCGAGGGCGGTGGTGCGGTCCCTGACGCGTTCTTCGAGCAATTCGTTGTTTCTTTTGAGCGTGGCGCCGATTTTGTCTCTTTCAGCAATCATGATTTCAAGTCGAAAAGCCATAATGTTGAATTTTTCAGCTAGGCTTTTAAACTCTTTAGAACTGTTGTTAATATTGATACGCCAGTCCAGCTGGCCTTCGCCAAGCTGTACACTGCCGGTCTGAAGCTGTTTGAGTGGGGTGATAATCTGATGTGTTATGGCATAAAGGAGCAAGGAAATCTCCGTAGCGACGATGACAAGGGTTAAGAAGATAGAGTTGAACTTCAGGGCCTGTATGCTTTCTGTGATTTCGTCAACAGAAATAGAAGCAGCGACAGACCATTGTCCATCTAGAATTGGCATATATGCCGCTGTCTTTTGTGTATTTCCAACAGTGTAATAAGTAAGTCCTGATTCGCCGTTTTCCATACTTCTCAAAGTCTCCTGAAGACTGGGGCTCGCATTTCTATAATAATTCTCTTCAAGCTTCGACAGGGCAGCGAGTTTATTCGAATCGTCAGAAGGATAGGCAATGAAGAGACCGCTTGAGCTGATCATATAGGCATAACCCGTTTCTGAAAAAGACGCTGCGTTAATGATGTCGGAGATTTGACGCAGCTCTATTGCACCGCCAATAACACCGATGATCTTATCGGAGGTGTCATAAACAGGTGCGCTGATTGTAATGACTGGTGTGATAATGGTCCCAAAGATAGTGGGGTTGGAAACGGTAGAATTGCCGGATAGCGCCGCTTTGAAATAGGGCTTGTCTGCAATGTTGAGTCTGGCGCCCTTTGTCGCTGTGACATTCCCTGATGTGTCTGCGAGATAGAGGAGCATAAAGTCGTTGTAAAGCACCTGCCGCTGACCTATAAATGTGGTCAGCTCTGAAATGTCCATGTCCTTGGCAGGGGTACTATAAGCTAGGGATTCAATCAGGCTTGACCACATGTCAAACTTGCTGTCAACAGAAACCGAGAGCTTTTCAACCTTGCTGGTAAGGACACTCTCATTGTCGTTTTCAATGATGTACTTTGCAAGATAATACTGTGCGAATACCATGACAAGAAGTCCTATTAAGGTTGTTGCGAGAATAGGAATGAGCAGTTTCATTTTTAAGTTGTTCATTCGATGCCTTTTAAAGAACTTAATCATGGCAAGCTCCTGAGACAGAGGGGTTGAATTGTCGATTCAAGTACTTTATACCCATAATGAGATGAACTGAATATAAACACGGTAAAATTAAGGTTTGAGGCGATTTGAAGGCTTTGAGATGGGCTTGGTTGCTTTGTTAAAAAATAAGAATTCCTCAAAAAAAAGAGCGCTTCCAAAAAAACACCTGAATAAGGCACATTTCATAAATATTCAGAATAATATATTGACACAAGGTGCTGTATACCCTAAAATACTACCAACGACCGTTATTACATGCGGTTTTTAGCCGAAGGTATCGGCTGACTTATTGACTGGAGTTGGATATTATGTTGAATTTATTAAATTGCATGAATGAAAACTTTTATTATTTCTTCTTTTTCTGGGGCTTCTTCTTTTTTAGCGCTGGATATTTTGCATACAATAAATTCATATATGAGACCAACCCGTCTTAAAGAAAATCTTACGAACGAAAATGAAAATGATGCTAGAATCATGAAGAGTTTCTTTAAACAAAGGAACTCTTTTTTATTTTCGAAAAAACAAAGAAATGCACGATCCCGCTCGAACGGGTTGGTCAAATCCGGATTAGAACAAATCCGTTCGAGCGGAATCGTATATGGCGTGTAAAGAGATATGAGCAATTTAAAGTAATTGATGTTAAAATGGGAAACGGCTAAATTATCAGGAATAGAGAGAGCTATCAAATAGGAGGATAACACAATGAAAATACTAGTTTTGAATGGACCGAATCTAAATATGCTGGGTAAACGCGAGCCACATATCTACGGATACGAAACACTGGATGACATCACTAAAAAAATTCAAGCTTGTGCTCAGGAAATGGGCGCAAGCTGTCGCGTACTACAGTCAAATCATGAGGGTGTACTTGTAGACCAGATTTGCGAAGCGGATGAGAAGTACGATGGCATCATCATGAACCCAGCTGCACTGACACATTACAGCTACGCAATTCTCGATGCAGTGAAAGCCATCTCAATTCCTGTTATCGAAGTGCATATTTCAAACATTCATGCAAGAGAAGAGTTCAGAAGACATTCTGTGACAGCAGCAGCGGCATCAGGAATTATCGCCGGATTCGGTTCAGACGGTTACATTGTTGCAATGCGTGCACTCGGAAACATGATTGAAGCTGCAGATGAAAGCGTGGAACTTAATGTCGTTTAGAAATGAAAAAAGTCAAAAAAGGAAATGCGCCTAAAAGGAGTTTCCGTGGAGGAGGGTTTTAGGCGCGTTGAGTGATACAGAATATATTATCAGAAGGCAGTACTGCAAGTATTTTCAGTGGCATGAGAACAGCAGCCTGCTTTCTGATATTATTGTGTTTGTGTCTTATGCGATGTTGTGATTCAGGTCGAGGTGGTTTCTCAGATAGTTCTGAGCAGTCTCGATACAGCGTCTCGCATGTTCAGCATATCCAAGCTCTTTTGCACGAGCGATATGCGGCAGTTCAAGTGAGTAAACGATATCTTGTGGCAGATGCGATACGATATCTGCGATGTTGATACCGCCTTCGCCCAGGTAAAGACGTTCATCTCTGCCTGTATGAATAAGACCTTCCGTAGTTGTAGGAATTTCAGCAGGACCATCACAAAGGTGTGCGAAATGGAACCATTCCTTAGGAATTTCATCTAGCTCAGAGAGTTGAACTCGAGAGCGGTTAAAGTGCAGTGTGTCAATCATGACGCCTGCATTGTCTTTGTCTACGGCTTTTAGAACTTCAACGGCTTGTTTCAGATTGCCGACATCAGCCCACGATACGAATTCAAGCTCAACATTGAGGTTGTATTTTTTTGCCAGATCACAGAGCTCTGCAAACTTTTCAATGTAGAAGGCTTTGTCAGGTGTCCAGATACTGCTCAGTACACTTTTTGCGCCAAGCTCTGCAGCAACTTCAAAAGCAGGCTCATAGCTGGCAATGTCAACACCGTCATAAACACGTGCAAGCTCGATGTCATGAACCTTAACGCCTGTGTCTTTAAGGGCGCGTTTTGTATGTTTGAACATTTCCTTGTTAGCAGCAAGATCATAGTTAGGTTCGTTTGGCAGTCCCATGTAAATTGGGCGGATACTGATGTAGTCGTAACCTGTCATCGCTGCGATGTAAGCCATCTCAGAAGGTGAACAACCTAAGACAGTAAGGTGAGCTAGTGAAAATTGTCTTTTCATTATGAGTCTCCTTTTAATAAGTATTGGGGATTAATTGTTTTGTTTCTCAGGTTTCTTAAGGCTAAGATCACTTACTTTGCCGGCGCGGAGCATGAAACTGTCTGTTTTATGTCCTACCAGAGTTTCCACTTGGCGTGCGATTGAAATTGCTTTGTCAAGGTCAACACCTGTTTCAATGCCGATTTCTTCACACATGTGGATCAGGTCTTCGGAGCAAAGGTTTCCAGATGCACCTGGTGCATATGGACAACCGCCAAGACCGGAGAATGCTGCGTCAAAGTATTCCATACCAGCACTCATTGCTGCAAGGGCATTAGATAAACCCATATCTCTTGTATTATGGAAGTGAAGGACCCACTTGACTTCTGGGTACTTGTTTTTGAAGTAAGAACATTTTTCGAAGACTTCTCTTGGATTTCCCATGCCAGTCGTATCAGACAGGGAAAGTTCATTAATGCCAAGCTTTTGGAATTCAATTACCAGGTTCTCTACAGCTTCAATACTGATAGGGCCTTCGAATGGGCAACCAAATGCTGTAGAAATGGCACCAGAGACTTCGATACCGTTTTCCCGAGCGAGATCACAACACTCTGAGAAATTTTTAACAGTCTCCTCAGGGCGTCTGTTGAAATTGCTCATATTGTGTGAAGCGCTTGCAGAAACAGTCAGCTTCACTTTTTTTATGCCTGCATCGATGGCGCGTTGAACACCACGCAGGTTTGTAATAAGAACACGAAGCTCAACATCAGGCGATTGGTTGATTTTAGCGAATACATCTTCAGTATCTGCTAGGGCTGGAATCGCTTTAGGGTGAACGAGTGAACCGATTTCAATAGTTTTATAACCAGCGTCAATACAACCGTTAATCAGGTTGGCTTTATCTGTGCTGGAAAGAATTGTTTTTTCATTTTGAAGGCCATCACGGGGGCCAACTTCGTTAATATGAACGCGTTTTGGAAAATTCATGAGAACACCTCCAGTGTTCAGAGTGTTGTAGGCGTAAGGGTTATCCATGCTCAGTGCTTGAAAACACATGGTCGAAGCATAATAGTTAAATAAATAACGAATCGATTCGCTACCGTAAATAAAATATAGCTCTTATCAAGTTGTAAGTAGCAGAGGAGTGTCTAGATAAGTTTTTAACAATGTTTCGCTAAGATTTGAATAAAAGTGTGCTATAATGATATTTAAGAGTTAGCGAATCGATTCGCTGTACTTCAAAAAAAAACGTTTGCTTTGCAAAATGATTGTAAGGTCTCAAATTAATTTTGTCAAGGGTTAAGTTTAAAAAACATGTAAAAGCGGTATGCATAAATTGACATAAAAGAAAGCGTTTTGTTATACTGTGTACAAATCAGGTATTACGGATGGAGAGTGTCATGAGTAATAAAAAGAAGAATTCAATAACATTGAAAGATGTTGCACAGCATGCGGGCGTATCAAGGACAACAGCGTCGGTAGCACTGAGTGGATCATCTGCATATGTGTCAGACGAAACGAAAAAGAAAGTCATCGCTTCAGCCAAGGAACTTGGCTATATATACAATAGGGCTGCAGCAAGTCTAAGATCACAGTCATCATCAACAATTGGACTTATTATACCGAATCTGGACAATTCATTTTATACAGAGTTACTAAAGGGTGCCTATCAGGAAGCCAACAATTCAAAGAAAACAATTCTGATTGGTTGTACTTTTGGTATTAAAGAAGAACAGGATCGGCTTATTTCTTCTATGATAGAGAATAGAGTTTGTGGAATCATCATTTATGCAGTACCAGGTACGACTGATGATACAATTATGATGATTAAGAATATCGGGATCCCCGTTGTATCTATTAATAGAAACTTACCAGAATACCTGTGTGACTACATTGGTGTGAATGAGTTCAGAGCTGGACAGATTGCTGCGGAGCATTTTGTGAAATTGGGACATACGAATATTGCATTTGTCGGAGGGTATGAAGAAATTGTTGCTTACCGTGAGCGTAAGGCAGGATACCTCAGTGTGCTGAGTGCCAATGGAATTAACATCAATATGTCTGTGGTCATTCAGTGCAAGCTGACCCAAGAGGCCGGATATGACACGGCAAGTGACTTGATGTCGAGAGATTCCAGACCGACAGCCATCGTCTGTTTCAATGATGTTGTCGCCCTAGGCGTTATGAATGCCCTTGATGATTTGGGGATTGTAGTTGGTGAAGACATTGCAGTATCAGGGATTGACAACATTCGTGAAACAGAGCTCGTAAAGCCCAAAATGACGACAATCTCAAGTTTTCCAACACTTCGAGGTGGCAAGGCGGTAGAGTTGCTGGTCAACAGAATTGAATCCGACCAGGACAATCCGGAGTCCATAATTTTAGAACCTGAGATTCATGTAAGAGGATCAAGCAAGTGCAAGGGATTTGGCAATATTTAAGGCGTGAATAATGCAAGTCTGTTCCCATCAAATTTCAAAAAAATCTGAAGTTGCTATTGACTTATTGAACGAAGTAAATATAATGGATTATAGCAGATGGAACTTCAGATTTTTTTATTGAACAAGTAACGAATCGATTCGCTAAAAAGTTCGGCAACGAATTTATTATGGAAATTCCCATAAATAATGGCGAAGTTTTATTTTCAAACAACAACGAATCGATTCGGCAAAATAAAATTTAGAGCCATCTAATAATTTGGTTTTAATGGAAAACGTTTCGCTTTGCAGCAGGTTAAAACAGAATATCTCAGCAATGAATAGGGATGCATGAGATCGCGTTAAGTCAAGGAGGAAATACTATTATGTCTAAGCCACTTACAGACGTACAACAGCAAGAACTTCAAGATGCTCTTGAACGAGCAAGAAAAGCACAGGCAATCGTTGAAACATACGATCAGGAAAGAGTAGACAAGCTTATCCAAGCGGTTGCATGGTCGATTGCTAACAAGACTACTTTCGAAGGTCTTGTAAATAAAGGTATTGAAGAAAGTCAGCTTGGCGACTACGCAAGCCGTATGAACAAGCGTTTCAAAATCAGAGGTATCCTTCGTGATTCCCTAAGACAAAAAAGTGTTGGCATCATTGAAGAAGATAAGGAAAAGGGCATCACAAAATACGCGAAGCCAGTTGGCGTAATCGGCTCAGTTATTCCTACTACAAACCCTGTACTTACTCCAGCAGGTACTGCTGTATACGGTATCAAGGCAAGAAATGCAATCATCTTCTCGCCGCATCCACGTTCTAAGAAGACAGCTTACGAAGCAGTAGAAATCATGCGTCAAGCACTTGTAGAGCAAGGCGCTCCAGCTGACCTGCTAATCTGTCTGCAAAATGTAAACATGACAATGACACAAACACTTATGGCGGAAGTTGACCTGGTAATCGCAACAGGCGGCCAAGGCCTTGTAAGAGCAGCATACAGCTCTGGTACACCAGCATACGGTGTTGGCGCGGGTAACTCTACTATGGTTATCGACGAAACTGCTGATATTGAAGAAGCAGCTCACAACACAATGCTAAGTAAAACATCTGACTTCGGTTCAGGATGTTCTGCAGATGGTAACCTGATCATTTCTGAAGAAATCTTCGACAAATTTGTTGAGCAACTTCAAAAAGAAGGCGGCTACCTAGCAAACGATGATGAAAAAGAGAAACTTAAAAATATCATGTGGGATGCTGAAGGCCACCGTCTACCAGACTCAGTTGCATCAGCTCCTCAAAAGATGGCAAAACTTGCTGGATTTGAAGTTCCAGAAGACCGTAAGTTCTTTATCGTAATGGGCGACGGCATTGGCGAAGAACATTTCTTCTCTCATGAGAAGCTGACCACTCTACTGGCAGTTTACAAGTATGAGGGAGAATTTGAAAACGCGCTTGACATGATGCGTGCTATCTACGAAGTTGGCGGCAAAGGTCACTCTTGCGGTATCTACTCATTCAACGACGAGCATATCCACAGACATGCACTGGCTGCACCAGTTAGTAGAATCATGGTACGTCAGCCTCAGTCAAAAGCGAATGCAGGTTCATTCACAAACGGTATGCCTATGACATCTAGCCTTGGCTGTGGTGTTTGGGGCGGTAACGTTACAAACGAAAACGTTAATCTTAAGCACTACATGAACATCACTTGGGTAGCGCGTCCAATCAAAGAAGACAGACCTTCTGACGAAGAGCTATTCGGTGAGTTTTACGATCCATCACTAGAAGCATAATCCATGTACTTCAATTAATAATTGATACATCAGAGGTGCGCTTGATATACTAAGAACTTTAAGGAGTGAATGATATTGAAGAAGTTGGTTTCCTACCAGTTGGTAGATTATTTGGAAAGAAGGGGTATTGAACACGTATTTGGTCTTTGCGGTCATACTGTAATCGCAATGCTGGATGCACTTCAGTCACAGGAGAAGGTTAAATACATCTCAGTAAGACACGAACAAATCGCAGCACACGCTGCTGACGGATATGCAAGAATCACACAAAAGGCAAGTGTTGTCCTTTGTCACCTGGGCCCTGGCCTGACAAATGCAGCTACAGGTGTTGCGAATGCCGCACTTGATAACATCCCTATGGTTGTTATCGCGGGTGATGTTCCAAGCTTCTACTATGGAAAGCATCCACACCAGGAAGTTAACCTGCATTGTGACGGCTCACAATACGATATCTACAAGCCCTTCGTTAAGAGAGCTTGGAGAATTGACAAGCCTGAGCTGTTCCCGGAGATTCTTGACAAAGCATTCAGACTTGCAGAGTCTGGCCGTCCAGGTCCTGTACTGATTTCAGTACCAATGGATATGTTCTCAAGAGAAATTGAAGAATCTTACTTTGAAAGAACTTACAAGGATTCACACGTTACTGAAAAACCAGCGCTTTCTGAAGAAACTGCTGAGCGTATCGCGAAGGCACTTATCGAAGCTGACAGCCCAGTAATCCACATTGGTGGTCAAGTTGTTCAGACAAGTGCATCTGAGGAACTGGCAGCACTTATCGAGTTCCTTGATATTCCTGTAACACGTTCCCTGATGGGTCAAGGTGCAATTCCAGATACACATCCACTACATGTTGGCATGACAGGTTTCTGGGGTACAGATTTTGTAAATGGTGTAACGAAGAATGCAGATCTTATTCTGGGTGTCGGTACGCGTTTTGCAGAAGCTGATTCAAGCTCTTGGTACAAAGATGTTACATTTAACCAGTCAAATACAACTTTCATGCAAATTGATCTAGAGCCAGCTGAAGTGGGACGTAACTTCCCAGTAAGCATTGGCGCAGTTGCTGATCCTAAACAAGCACTGGCTGCAATCCTGAAAGCTGCTAAAAAGCTTAAGCCGGAAGGCGTTGACAAGCCAGCTCTAAGAGCTGCAATTGACACATACAAGAAGGAATTTAAAGCTTCTAACGTTGAAATCTCAGAAGATGGCAGATTCCCAATGACACCACAGCGTATTCTGAAGGATGTACGTGAAGTATTCCCAGAAGACGGTATCATCGCAACAGATGTGGGTTGGAACAAGAATGGTGTTGGACAGCAGTTTGACATTACTAAGCCAAGAACAATTCTTCATCCGGGCGGTCTTGCAACAATGGGCTTCGGACCATCTGCAATTCTAGGTGCCAAGCTGGCAGCTCCAGATAAGAAAGTTATCACACTTGTAGGCGACGGCGGATTTGGCGCTGCAAACCCTTCAGTGATTGCAACAGCTGTTGAGCAGAACATCCCAGTAGTTTGGGTAGTCATGAACAATGGCGCATTCGGTACGATTGCAGGTCTAACTGCATCGCACTATGACCATTCATTTGGTACAATCTTTAAAAGCGCTGAAGGCGCACCATACAGCCCGAACTGGGCAGAGGTCGCTAAAGGCTACGGTATCAAGGCGAAGCGCATTGAATCAGCTGATGAATTCAAAGGTGTACTTCAAGAAGCACTTGAGTCAAACGAACCATACCTGATCGACGTACCAATGGAGAACATCCCAGTACCTACAGATGGTATCTGGAATATCAATGATATTTACACTCCAAAGGAAAATGTTGTTGAAGGTAAGCTGATGTTTGGAGAAGCAACAAAGTCCAAGCATGCAACAACTTAAATAAACTCAGTAAATCTTCTGAGACTGATTTCGACAGATTTAGCGCTGTCGAAATCAGTTCCAGAATAAGGAAAACGTTTACTGGACGTGCGTGGTAAAAGTCTTATGACTTAATATTTTAGGGGGGGAAACGTTGAAAATCATTAAATGGTTGGATGAAAATTTTGAGGAGTACATACTAATGACACTCCTCGTAATGATTGCATCGATTATGATGCTTCAAATCGTAATGCGATATGTATTCAATACGTCACTTTCTTGGCCAGAAGAACTGACTAGATACTGTTTTGTATGGTCTACATTTATTGGTATCAGTTATTCAATCAAGAAAGGCAGTATGCTGAGAATTGACGCAATACTTGGATTTATGCCTAAAAAAATGCAGGAAATCATTGATATTATTACACAGCTTATTGTACTTGCATTCTTCGGATTTCTACTTTCAAATTCATTTGATGTAGTTCAAGGTATTTTTGCAAGTGGACAGAAAAGTCCTGCGATCGGTATTCCGATGTATTTGATTTATAGTAGTACAATTGTTGGTTTTGCTCTTGCAATCCTAAGAGGTTTCCAAACACTTGTACTTACATTCAAGACGACTTTTACTTCGGAAAAGAAAAACACTTCCAAAGGTGAGTCAGATTCAGTTGTTGCAGAAAGGGGTTAAATAAGTGGTTGCTCAAATACTAATAGTTTTTGCGTTAGCACTGGTTTTCAGTGTTCCTATCGCCATAGCACTCGGGTTGGCATCCATTTTACCTTCATTGCTGAATCCGACATTCGTTGCTAACGTACCTTATGTTATTCGAGGTATGGTTAGTGGAATCGACAGTACACCAATACTCGCAATCCCGCTTTTCATTCTATCAGGTGCAATTATGGCGCGAGGCGGAATTTCAAAGAAGCTTTTTGATGTATTTGCATACATTGTTGGTAAAAGAACGGCTGGTATGCCAATTGCGGTAATCATAACATGTCTATTTTACGGTGCAATTTCCGGTTCAGGCATTGCGACAACTGCAGCTGTTGGCGGTATGACTATTCCGATTCTGGTATCACTTGGTTATGACAAGGTATTTGCAGCTGCGCTTGTTGCAACTGCCGGTGGTCTGGGTGTAATAATCCCTCCAAGTATTCCATTTATCATGTATGGCCTGACAACAGGAACATCAGTTGGTGCACTATTCAGTGCTGGTGTTCTGCCAGGCTTCCTAATTGCCTTTTCCCTAATGGCTTATGCGTATATTTACTGTAAAGTCAAAGGTGAAGATAGAGAAGCTATCGATAACAACCTTAGAGAACTTAGATCAAAAGGCTTTATAGGCGTTTTCAAAGAAAGTTTCTGGGCGCTTATGGCTCCGGTTATCATTCTTGGCGGTATCTACAGTGGGGTTGTTACACCTACTGAGGCTGCAAGTGTTTCGGTATTCTACGCACTTTTTGTATGTCTATTCATCTACAAGACTATGGTAATGCCTGATCTCCCAAAAATCTTGCGCGAGACAGTACGTTCGTATGCACCACTGACGATGCTTCTTGCCCTAGCTACAGTATTTGGTCGTGTTCTGACACTTATGCGTGCTCCGGATATGATCGGTAATTATCTGACGTCATCATTCTCGCAGACATTCACGCTGCTGCTTGCAATCAATATTGTATTCCTTATCCTAGGTATGTTCCTGGATGTTGGTCCTGCGATTGTAATTCTAGCACCGATTCTGCTTCCAGCAGTTGTAAAAATGGGTGTAAATCCGGTTCATTTCGGTATCATCATGACAGTCAACCTGGCAGTAGGCATGGTAACGCCGCCGTTTGGCGTAAACCTCTTTGTTGCGAGTCCTTTGATAGAGACGCCAGTTATGGCTTTGGGTAAAAAAGTTATCCCATTTGTTATATCCTTTATTATTGCCTTGCTGTTCATTACGTTTGTACCAGAAATCAGTCTGCTTCTAGTTAACTAGACATAAAAACTAGACAGAAAATCGTAGGGAACAACCGACAATTAAGTAACATGCAACAAAATATATAAATGCAACGTTTACAGACAAAGGGAGGAAACAAAATGAGAAAGTCGAAATTTTTGAGTGTTTTACTTGCTGGCGCACTGATGCTAAACCTAGCTGGTTGTAGCGGTGGTTCTGATGCTCCTGCTCAAACAGGTGGATCAGACGCAGATGCTGGTGCGGCAGAAGAGCAAGTTTATACTCTACAGTTGGCTTACAGTGCTGCTGAGTCTAGCCCTGCAGGTATTGCTGCGGCTAAGACGGAAGAGCTACTTGAAGAAAAATCTGGCGGAAGAATCCAAGTCGATGTTTATCCAAATGCTCAGCTTGGTGGCGACCGTGAACTGATTGAATCTTCTCAGGCGGGCAACCTTGCAATGGTAACGCTGACAACTGCTCCAATGGTTAACTTCATTCCTGAACTTGCAGTATTTGATATGCCAGCTGCACTGACAGATATTAAAGTGGCTATGGACGTATTGAATGGTGATGGCGCATTCAGACAAGAAATCAATTCTATGTACAATGATGCTGGTTTTGAGCTTGTAATGATGGCACCAGTTGGTTACAGACAAATGAGTAGTAATGTTGCTGTACGCGACATGTCTGATTTCAGCGGTATCAAAATCAGAACTATGGAAAACAAATACCACCTTGCATTCTGGAAGGCTCTAGGCGCAAACCCATCTCCACTAGCATTCAGTGAGCTTTACATCGCACTGCAGCAGGGTCTTGTAGATGCACAGGAAAATCCATATGCAACTGTAGTTTCTGCGAAACTATACGAGCAGCAAGATTACATCATCAACACAAACCACATCATGTTCATCAACACAACAGTTATGAACAAAGGTGTATATGAAAGCCTACCAGAAGATCTTCAAGCAGTTGTAGACGACGTATTTGCAGAAATCGCACAATACTCTTATGACATCGGTATGTCAGAAGATGCAAAAGCGCTTGAACTTCTTAAGAGTGAAGGTCTTGAAATCATCGATCTGTCAGCAGACCAATTTGCAGAGATCCAAGAGCTTGCAAAACCTGTTTACGATATGATCCGTGAAGACATAGGCACAGAGCTTGTTGACTCACTACTATCAGAAATTGATGCAGCAAAATAATAGTTAGTCTCCTCCAACTCCAAAGAGATTATAAGCCGCTTCGCGGCGGCTTATAATCCACTTTTGGAAAGCGGTACTGGCTCTTAATCTGACAGCAGTGAACTGAAAGCAGAGGATTTGCTGGAGCGTATCCGGCTGAACATTCAACTAAATAACGAGGTGAACAGATAATGATAACACTTAAGACAAAAATGATTGGCCTGCTGGGAGAACCGCTTACTTTTACATTCTCTCCTCAAATGCACAATGCGACTTTTGAGGCGCTGGGGCTGGACTATTTCTACAGACCAATTGAAGTGGGCAAGGAAGAGCTGTACAACGTTGTTAAGGGTCTGAAGCATATGAACTACGCAGGCTTCAACGTTACAAAGCCAAACAAGGTTCGTATTCTACGTTACCTGGACGAAGTAGATGAACTGGCTGCAAAGATTGGCTCTGTAAACACAGTTAAAATCGTTGATGGCAGACTGATCGGATACAACACGGACGGCGAAGGCTATGTTGCTTCACTTAAAGAAGAACTTGATTTCGATCCAAAGGGCAAGACATTTACAATCCTAGGTGCTGGTGGTGCAGGTAGAGCGATCGCCTTTACACTTGGCTTCTACGGTGCAGAGAAAATTTATATTACAGACCGTATGATCAACTGTTCTGAAATCGTAGCATCAGAAATCAATGCAAACCTGAGAACATGTGCAGAAGTATTTGAACTGAGCGATGCGAACCTTAAAGCATGTATCGATAAGAGTGATGTAGTGATCAATGCATCAGGTATCGGCATGATGCCACAGGTTGACAGAACACCTTTCAGCAAGGAACTGCTGAACAAAGACATTATCGTAAGTGATATCACTTACAACCCACTGAAGACTAAATTCATTCAGGAAGCAGAAGAAATTGGATGTAGAACACATAATGGTGTAGGCATGCTGATCCACCAGGGTGCAAAAGCATTTGAAATCTGGACAGGTGTTCAAGCACCAATCGAAGAGATGACAAAAACAGTTGTTGACATCGTCAGTAACTTGAACAAATAATTTCATTAATATAAGACGAAGAGTTGACCGAAAAGGGGAGCTCTTTTCGTCGTTGGAAGACCACCCGGGAGGTGGTATTTTTGTGCGAAAAAGACAAAGAAATGCACGTAAATTCAAGAGCTGATCATTCAAATCAGCATTTGAAATGATCAGCTCTTGAATTTGCGTATATGGCGTGGCTAACGACATGAGCAACCGATAGGTTGCACGGTGCTGTTCAAAATATGGCGTTTCTCTTATCCTATGGGCGGGCACATTCCCCATCTAGTTCTAGTAAAATATCCAGCCCATGACCGAGAATAGGAAGTAAAAATCCAATATGTTCCGTTGCCGCCTTTGGACTGCCAGGCATGTTGATAATCAGGGATTTGCCGCGTATACCTGCAGCAGCTCTTGACAGCGCTGCCTTTGGTGTGATTTTGAGACTCTCCTGACGCGTGTACTCGACGAGCCCTGGTGTACTTCTTTCAATCACGGACTGGGTCGCTTCGGGGGTAATATCCCGAGGTGAGAAGCCGGTTCCACCAGTGGTCAGAATTAGATTTGCACCAAGTTCATCACAACTGTTGGTGAGCGCTTTAGCAATAATATCAAATTCATCAGGAATAATTTCCGTATGTATTACTGTATATCCGGCGGTTGTAAGAGCTTCAACAAGTGCTGGGCCGCTTTTATCTACCCGTTCACCACGGCTACCCTTGTCGCTGATTGTCAGTACAGATGCTGTATAAGCCATAATTCCACTCCTTATATGTGTTTTACCCTATTTTAGCATATTTCACATAGGAAGATAATGCTGGTGGAAATCAGAAAATATTTCACTATCCGAAATTTATTCGGATTTGGCTTGACTTGGAGTACACTCCAAGTGCTACGATTAATAGAGTAGAAATGAAGGAGGTACCAATGGAGAATATTAAAGGAAAACTGGGATTTGGATGTATGCGTCTTCCGCTGCTGGACACATCTGATGGTGCGAGTGTGGATACCGAGCAGCTGAATAAGATGGTGGACGCCTTCCTTGAAAAAGGGTTTAACTATTTTGACACTGCTTATATGTATCATAACTTCACAAGCGAAACCTATATCCGTGAAGCGCTGGTTAAAAGATATGACAGAAATGATTACCTGCTTGCTACAAAGCTGCCTACCATGTTTCTAAAGAAAAAGGAAGACATGGAGCGGATTTTCAATGAACAGCTGGAAAAGTGCGGTGTTGAGTATTTCGATTATTATCTGCTCCATAACCTGAATACATTCAACTATGAGATTGCAGAGCGACTGGATGCCTTTGAATTCATTCGCGAAAAGAAGGCCCAGGGCAAGGTCAAGAAGATTGGCTTCTCTTTCCATGACAGCGCAGCCTTGCTGGAAGAAATTCTGGACAAGCATGAAGGCATGGATTTTGTCCAGCTTCAAATCAACTACATGGACTGGGAAAATAAGAGCATCCAGTCACGCAAGTGCTATGAGGTGGCTGTTTCAAACGGACTGCCTGTCCTTGTTATGGAGCCGGTTAAGGGCGGTACGCTTGCGCAGGTTCCAAGTGCGGTAGAGTCGCATTTCAAAGCCTTCGCGCCAGACCAGTCTGTAGCGTCATGGGCTGTACGTTATGCAGCAAGCCTTGACAATGTAGCACTGGTTCTCAGCGGTATGTCCAATTATGAACAGCTCGAGGATAATACAGACTACATGAAGGCCTTTAAGCCCCTTGATCAGAAAGAGACCGAAGTTGTAGAAAAAGCGGTTGAACTCCTGCATGAGGCAATTACAGTCCCTTGTACAGCCTGTGGCTATTGTGTTGAGGGATGTCCAAAAAATATTGCTATACCAGAGTATTTTGCATTGTATAATACAGATAAGCAGAGCTTGAATCAGGGCTTCTCAGTGCAGAGCTTTTACTATGCAAACCTGGCTAAAACCAGAGGAAAAGCATCTGAATGCATAGCGTGCGGCCTGTGTGAGAAGAGCTGCCCGCAGCATATTGAAATCGTCAAGCATCTAGAGGATGTTGCAGACCATTTTGAAGCGAAGAAATAGACCTGTGACCTGTCCTAAACTCAGGCAGCATAGGCAGGTCTTTTGAAGTGAGGTGAAACATGACCATATCAGAAGTTAGTGAACAGTATGATTTAAGCCCGGACACGCTGCGGTATTATGAGCGAATTGGATTGATACCACCCGTTAGGCGAAAATCTTCAGGTGTGAGAGATTACAGTGAAGAGGACTGCAAGTGGGTGGGCTTTATTAAGTGCATGCGTGGTGCTGGGCTTCCAATCGAGCAGCTAATCGAATATGTTGACTTGTTTCAGCAGGGGGAGGATACCTCCGATGCACGCAAGAACATATTGGTAGAACAGCGTGCCCACCTGGTAGAGAAAATGGAAGAGATTGCGGAAAGCATTGCGCGTCTGGACCGTAAAATTGCTGGGTATGACAATATCAAGAAAAAAGAGAGAAATCTCCGAAAAGATTTCAGCAAGTAAAATTAGAAAGCTGTGCCTTCATATAAGAAGGTGCAGCTTCTTTTATTGTCTTCGGGTGTATTTTGAAGCAGAACTTAAGGATTTGCCCGTGTATCTAAATATTTTTGAAGAACAGACTATTTGAAATCTTATTAGGTATATTATTTACAAAGAGACCGACAAACTCTATTGGAAATGCACGAAAATGAGGTGTTCTCATGATTCGAAAAGACTACAACACCATGATACTCAACCGAATAGAAGAACAGTTTAATCGTGTATTGCCGCTGGGCAGCATGGTTTCATGGGCATCGGCACTGGCAATTTACTTAAGTCCCATAGACAACCGATTTGCACTCTATGACGCGCTTATTGGGATGCTCTTCATATTGCTGTGCATTTTTAAAAACCGATTGACTGCTGAACTGAAAATCAGCATAACCATACTCATTCCAATTGTCATAGGTGTTCTTTCCTTTATGGATGGGGGCTTTGACAGTGCGGCAATACAGTTGATCATGCTGAGCAATGTGGTCGCAGTACTCTTTCTCAGTCGGGAAAAAAGCGCAGTTGTAGCAGTGGTATCCATTGGGGTCTTCATTTGGCTCTACTACTATTCCCATGGTCACCCTGTAGACATTCCTGTAAAATCCGGCGTCGCACTCTGGTTTATTCAGTTTATTGTCTTTGTGTTCTACCTTGCAGTCCTGCATACGGTGGTCTATTCAATCCGGGGGTATCTGCTCGAAAGCATAGAGGAGCTCCAGGACAGTATGGAAAGAATCTTTAAACTGGCCTATTATGACCAGCTTACTGGAATTCCAAATCACTTCTATTTGGACAAGATGCTTCTTGAAAGAAGGCATCAATATAAGCGTGGATATCTAATGATCGCCAATATCAAGAATCTCAATTTGATCAATTCGGTTTATGGAGAAGACGCTGGAGACGAAGTCCTAAGAGAGATTGCCAGAATTTTTGGTATGGAAGTGCAAAAGAATGAACTGCTTTCTAGAATCAGCGGTAACGAATTTGCACTCTGGTTTTTTGCACCTGACGATGAGGGCTTTTTAAGGCGGTTAGATGCCTTAAGAATGCTGTTCGATACAGAATTTCACCTGCCTAGGGTATCCAATAAAATTGAGTTTAATATAGGCTTCAAGAGTCATGATGGAACGTGTACTCTCCAAGAAACCCTCCACCATGCAAAATTGGCACTGACATATGCCAAGACAACCGATACGGTAAGTGTTGTATCCTATGATGCGACAATGGAAGAAAATCTGAAAAAAGACAGTTTTCTGCGTAAAAGACTGGATGATGCTCTTGAAGATGATGTATTTGAGGTTTATTATCAGACCAAGGTCGACACCCTGACGGGGAAGGTGATCAGTGTTGAGGCCCTAAGCAGATGGAATGACACAGCCCTTGGGTCCATAAGCCCCAATGAGTTTGTGCCCATGCTGGAAGGCATGAACAGAGCCGATAAGTTTGGTGAAATTGTCTTGAGACGCGTTTTAAATGAGTATGGACGCCTATGTGACAAATACGGAAGCCATATCAGCGTGTCTGTCAATATTTCGCCCTCTCATCTAATATCCGCAGGATTTATAGATTTTGTCCACGGTGCAGTCACAGCAAGTGGGGTGACACCACATAAGATTATTTTTGAGATAACTGAAGCCGTGATGATAGAAAACTTTGACCGGGTACTGAGTATTTTCCATACCCTGCGAGACATCGGCATCAAGATATCTCTTGATGATTTCGGTTCTGGATATTCTTCACTGAACTATCTTGCAAAGCTGGAAATAGATGAGCTTAAAATCGACAAGTCATTTGTTGATCAAATAGAAATCAACAGCAGAATTGACAGTATGCTGGATGCAATCATGCGTCTCGCATCAGATTACAAGTTGAATGTTGTCGCCGAAGGCGTTGAAACAAAGCTTCAGTATGACAAGCTGCTTGAAGTCGGATGCAATGAAATTCAAGGGTATTACTTCTCGAAACCAGAACCCTTGTAAAGTGTAAATGATCTTGCAGAAAAACAGTGGATTTGAACGAAAACACATGGTAACCGCAGTAAAGCCAATTTCACCGGTTTTGCTGTGGTTTTATTTTTGCGTGAATTAGGGTGAGTAAATATGCATACAAAATTGATGATTACAAAAAGTTTTTAATATAAATACATAAAAATGTATTTTAATTTATGTCAAAATCGATTATAATGAATCAGAGAAAACACAGAGAGATAAAAAGATAGCTCTTAAATAGCGTGGTATTGCGGTTTGTGCAGCATTCGAGTCTACATGTATGCAGTTGAATAAATATGATTGTATATTCATGCGGGTCGTACTTCTGCAAACTGTGCGGTTAATACCAGACATTCGAGCTGAATCTAATGGAGGAATAGTTGAGATGAAAAAAACACTTATAGGATTGATGATTACACTGATGGTGCTTATGGCAGGCTGTTCTGCAGCACCAGCAGAGCAAGCAGAAAAGAGCACACTGGTTCTTGGAACTTCGGCAGACTACCCGCCTTTTGAGTTTATTGTACTCAATGATGCCGGTGAGAAAGAATATGCAGGTATCGATATTGCGTTTGCCAATAAGCTTGCTGAGGACAAGGGCCTTGAACTTGAAATTGTAAACATGAGTTTTGACAACCTGATGGCATCGCTTCAAAAGGGTGAGATCGACATGGTCATCGCTGCGATAGAAGCCAACGAAGAACGTGCGAAGGTTGCAGACTTTTCAGATGACTACTATACAGACCTGCCGCCTATGGTACTTGTAAAGGCAGAAAATGCTGAGACCTTTACAACACTTGAAAGCTTTGCTGGAAAGTCAGTGGGCGCACAGATGGGAACATCAAAAGCTGAGCTTGTTATGAGCGATATGGCTGATGCGACACTTGTGACAATGTCAACAGTAACAGATCTTGTCAACAATGTGGTTTACGGCAAGTGTGACGCGATCGTGCTGGATGGGGCTGTAGCAGTTCAATATGCAAAAAATGATGAAGGTCTTGAGATTGCGCCAGTTAGTCTTGGAGAAGCTTATCCATATGCAGTAGCTGTTCAAAAGAATGATCCGCTGGGACTGCTGGAGTCATTCAATGGAACAATTGCTGAAGTCACTGAAGACGGATCGATGGACGCTTGGATTGCAGAGGCGAACGCGCAAAGTGATAATGCAATAGAATAACATAAGTTTGGGATTAAGAGCGTGATAAAGGACACCTACCCTTAATTACGCTCTTTTCTATTTATCGTAAAATGAGGACTGCGCTTTATTGCATCAAGTCTTTGAAGGCGCGTGGGAAGTTACGCTGGCCCTCATCGGGGAGAGGAATATTATGTCACCAACGAGTTTTTTTAACTTTACATTTTTGCCGAAATACGTTTCACTATTCATACAAGGCGTGGAGTACACCCTGCTTATTTCCGTGGTATCGGTACTGATTGCAGTTGTTCCAGCCCTGCTGCTTGCACTTATGCGATTGAGCAAGTCAGTGGTTATAAGAAGTATTTCAGGTATGTATATTGCCGTGTTCAGATCAACACCACTTCTGGTCCAGCTGGCACTGGTTTACTATGGTCTGTTCAATTTCATTAGAATACCAACCTTCTATCTGTTTGGATTTATCAATACGTCCATGTTTATTCCAGGTGTCGTGGCACTGGCACTTAACAGCGCAGCTTACGTGGCGGAGATTTTCCGTGCGGGCATCCTCGCTGTGGATTCTGGACAGAATGAAGCGGCAAGAAGTCTTGGTTTATCGGCTACAGAGGCCATGATGCTTGTTGTCTTACCACAGGCGATCAAGAACATACTGCCAGCCCTTGCCAATGAAATGATTACCATGGTCAAGGAATCGTCCATTCTGTCAACGCTGGGTATGGCGGAGCTGATGTGGGCTGCTAAGACGGTGTCTTCAACAACCTATATCACAATAGGTCCATACGTGCTTGCAGCACTTGTTTACTTCTGTATCAACTATCCTGCAAGCAAGGCAGTTGAAGTCATTGAAAGGAGAATGAGACGTGGCGACAAAAGATAAGCTGATTTCTGTTAAGAATCTGCATAAGGAATATAATAAAGGTGAAGTCGTTGCGCTCAACAGCTGCAGCATCGACATTGAAAAAGGTGAAGTTGTCGTGATTATCGGCCCTTCCGGTTCTGGCAAGTCAACACTCCTAAGAAGCTTGAACCTGCTTGAAGTACCGACAAGCGGCGAAATTGTATTTGAAGGTGTAAATCTGGCAGACAAAAATGTGGATATTGACTTGCACAGACGTAAGATGGGCATGGTTTTTCAGCATTTTAATCTGTTTCCACATAAGACAGTCCTACAGAACATAACTATGGCACCTGTGAGACTCAAGCTCATGACAAAAGAAGAGGCCAATAAAAAGGCAATGGAGCTCTTAAAACGCATTGGTCTGTCTGATAAGGCAAATGAATTCCCAGCCATGCTTTCAGGTGGACAGAAGCAGAGGATTGCGATTGTTCGTTCACTGGCGATGAACCCGGATGTCATGCTATTTGATGAACCAACATCAGCGCTAGACCCGGAAATGGTCGGTGAAGTACTGAGTCTTATTAAGGATTTGGCCAACGAGGGAATGACTATGGTCGTCGTAACCCACGAAATGGGATTTGCAAAAGAGATCGCAACAAGAGCCGTTTTTATGGCAGATGGTGCGATACTGGAGGAAAATGCCCCAAAAGACCTGTTTGAGTCTCCTCAGGACCCTCGACTCAAGGATTTTCTTTCGAAAGTGCTTTAGTTCAGGTGCTTCTGATCGGCATATAAGTCTACTTGTGCATGGATTAATTAATAAGAGCGTGAATTCATTTGGAAGAGTCGTTTTCCAGTCGGATTCACGCTATTTTTACTTGGTTGTACGAAAAGGGTTGAATTGAAGGAATCCTCGAGCTTGAGAGAGAAAAGATACGCAGTCATCTGCTTGAGGCCTATAAAAGTGTTTACAGACGCGTTGAGCAGATTTGATGCAATCAGATGGTTTAAGGCGACCGATTGAGGTACAATAGATGTATCAATCGGGGGGTGTAAGTATGGAAAGTACATTGAATTTCATAGCGCATTGTGCAGTGAAGTCTTTACTATATGAGGTCAGTGCCTCACCAAAGCCAGGTCTGGTAGACCGCTTCGGGACAGGTGCCCACAAGGATATGGACTACTTCACTTTTTTAGACAGTGCGCTGGTTCTTAAAGATATGTTCTATGACTGTGCAAAAGCGGGATACGAGTTTGAAGGTGACAGTGCCCAAGCGCTCTTTCAGCAGCTCCGGCCCATTGGCATTATGGGTGAAAGAAGAATGCTGCAAGCAACGGGTGGCGTCAACACCCACAAGGGCGCGATTTTCTCCCTCGGCATCCTCTGTGCGGCAGGTGGCATGCTTAAGAAAAGGGGTTACGAGTCCATACCCGTGTCCATACTCAGTGATACCGTCAAGGCTATGACCAGGGGGGTCACTGGCGAGCTCAAGGCACCAAAAGGGCAGAGCCGTAAAAAGAAGACGAGTGGAGAAAGGCAATATGATGAGCATGGTGTTCTCGGCATACGGGGTGAAGTCGAACGGGGCTTTCCATCTGTTATGCAGCATGGCTTGCCCATGCTTGAAGCAGAGCTAATGGGCGGCGTTCTCAACAAGAATGACTGTATGCTTCAGGTTCTGCTGAATCTGCTTATCCATGTCGATGATACGAATGTACTTGCACGCTTCGGGCTCGAAGGCATAGAAATCGTCCGATCCATGACCAGAAAGGCGCTATCACTGGGCGGCATGCACACTGAAGAGGGGCGTGCCGAAGTTCATAAAATGGACGAGGTCTTTGTAGAGAAAAATATCAGCCCCGGCGGGACGGCGGATCTTCTTGCCGTAACACTGATGTTTCATTTTCTTGAGCAGAATGATACGGTTTGTCTGGGACTGAAGGGGCAGCATCAATATGAGTAAAAATGGATTGAACATTAAAGTTCAGAAGACCACCGGCATTCCCTACTATGTTCAAATAGAAAACCAGATTATCAGCGCAATCAGAGCGGAAAGTCTTCTCAAAAACGACCGACTGCCTCCAGAACGGGAACTTGCAGATATGCTGGGCGTCAGCAGAAAGACAGTGAGTCGTGCTTATGGCAATCTTGTTTCACAGGGCGTACTCAGCTGTGAGCAGGGAAGGGGCACCTTTGTTCTTGAAAGACCTGCAGATCACGGACACTCTGGGGCGCTTGAAGAAATGGAAGCACATATGACCAGCGCAATTGAGTTGGCACTGCAATCGGGAATTGACGAGAAAAACCTGCTGCGTACATTTACACGGTCGGTACACAGGCAGTATAAAAATGTTCAGCGGATTGACGCTGTGTTTATTGAGTGTAACGTAGAGCAGGCGCGCAGCTTTTCAAAGCAGCTTGAATAGGCTTCTGGCAAGACAATCCCGCCTTACACGCTTTCTGAAATCGAGGCAATGGATCCACGGGCTCAAAGGCAGATTGCTCAGGCGGGTATGGTGATTACAACCTTCAATCATATGGGTACGGTCAAAGAGCTTCTGCAGTATCTTAAAATTGACAAGAGAGTCATCGGTGTGGCAATAACGCCGAATTTGGAGAGCTTGATACGTATTGCCAAGTATCCTGCCAGCAAAAAAATCGGACTCATCAGCCTGTCGGAAGAATTTTTTTTCAGCGTCAGATCAGCCTTGAAAATGGCGGGACTTGACCATGTTGAAATGGCATTTACAACGACATATGACCCCAAATCCATAGTGGCCTTTGTGCAGGATTTAGATGTGCTTGTTGTATCGCCAGGGCGCATGGAGGATGTTGTGAAAACGATTTCAAAGCCGGTGGATATGATTGAGTTTGAGTACCAGCTGGATCAGGGGTCACTTGAGGTTGTCCTGTCAAAACTGACAGATTCAAATGACTGACATGGCATCTGTGTTGTGGGCAGATAGAATCCATGAAAAGAATAATTGTATTAAAATACGAACAGTCCAAATGGACTGTTTTTTTTATACAAAGGAGTCCAATGCTGAATGGGTATGCAATTCAGCAGTCAGTATTGTGTACAATTATGCAAGACTTAAGTATACAGTATGCTGTATAGTAGTTATTTCAACGTGTTTGGCGACTGTTGTCATGGAGTTAAAAACCTCAAAATTATCAGAAAATGGATTTGACTTGTTTAAAAAACGGTGCTATCATCACCCAAAATAGAGAGTGTTGAGGAGTCCAATTACGAAAATGGAGGATGTAGTATGAGCGCAACAATAGTATTGGGTGTAATCGGTGCCGACTGCCACTCAGTCGGAAACAAAATTCTTGAACATGCCTTTACAGAAGCGGGGTTGAATGTGGTCAATATCGGTGTATTGAGTTCACAGGAAGACTTCATAAATGCTGCTGTTGAAACGGATGCAAGGGTTATGGTAGTGTCATCCCTTTACGGTCATGGGGAAATCGACTGCAGGGGACTCAAGGGAAAATGTGTAGAAGCAGGGCTGGATGACATACTCTTGTATGTTGGGGGAAATCTAGTCGTTGGAAAACAGAACTGGGAAGAGGTTCATGAGAAGTTTATAGATATGGGCTTCAATCGGGTTTATCCACCTGGAACACTGCCACATATTACCATTTTCGACATTGAGCAGGACCTTGGAAAAATGCGGTGATATGCATGGATCATATCATGCTTGTGGATTTCGGGAGTACCTATACAAAATTGACACTTGTCTCCAAAAGCCTTGAGGACGTCGTTTATACAATACAGCCAGCAGCCACACAACGGTGCATCAGGGGGTTATGAAAGGGTTCAGAAGGGCTGAGAAAAAGCTCTATATTGACATGAAGCGACTGGGTATGGAAATACCGCAATCGGTTGAATATATGGTGTGCAGCAGTGCAGCAGGCGGTCTGAAAATGGTCGCATCAGGTCTTGTTAGGGATCTGACTGCTGAAGCGGCAAAGCTGGCCTGTCTGGGATCAGGTGCGAAAGTCATTCAGGTCTTCAGCAACAAGATGACATCCAGGAGCTTTTCAGAGGTTTTCAAGAAGGAGCCGGACATGATTCTTCTGTCCGGTGGAACCGATGGCGGAAATTTGGAATGCATCTTGCATAATACAGATATTATTGCAGCGTCCAATCACAAGATTCCAGTAATCGTCGCAGGCAACAATCAGGCAGAGCTTGAAATTGAAGAACGCTTTAGGGCGGCATCCGTTCCGCATGTGATTACGGATAATGTTATGCCCCATTTCAACAGAATCAGCATTGAACCAGCTAGAAATGCAATCAGAAAGCTGTTTATGGAGCGCATTATTGATGCCAAGCCCAGCAAGCCTTATGTGGTTCAAATGGGTCTTGAAGAGCCCAAGGTCAAGCGCACCGTAGAAGGAGATTTGGGCATGCGGGTCAGTGCGGAGTCACTTCTTGAAGCGGTGGGGCATCACCGCCTCGCAGAGGTTTCCGGATTTGATGAGAAGACCATGCGTCAAAACTGTGAAATACGTACAGGCAATACTGCCTATATGCCTAAAAACGAGGCTGAGGTCAAGTTCGACAAGAGTATGGCATGCTGTGCTGTCGAGCTTGCAGTGGAGAGACATGCCGGGAAAATCGAAACGGTTTTTTCACCCATGGGAACCCTCTACTATCAGCGGGGAAAAGACCTGTCAGGGGTCAAGCATATTATTGGGACAGGCGGGGTTCTGGTACACAGCGCACATTCAAAGGAAATTCTGGCCTATGCAATCCGAGAAGATGGGGAGGGAAAGTGTCTGAAGTCGTTAGCATCAAATCTGCATCTTGACGCTTCTTACATTCTTTCCTGTGCGGGTCTGCTCGCAAAATCCTATCCGGAATTGGCAATGAAGATCATGGTGAAACATATTATACAGGTAAGCGAGGGGAAAATATGAAACTTCAAAACAAACGATTATCAGATGAAGCGTTTTTTGAAATACGTAAAGAGGTCCTGGGCCAGTGGTCAACAGGAAAGGGCATCGATCTTGACGAGGCGGTGGTATATCTGAAAGCCCTGCCGGAATCGATGAATTTTGCAAAGAGACTTTCGAGTGCAAAGGAAAACAATGAGACGCTGCTTCAGCCCAGGGCTGGTGTTGCCCTGCTCGATGAGCACATTGAACTGCTTCGGTATCTGACAGAAGAGGGCCATGCAGACCTGCTGCCATCCACAATTGACAGCTATACGCGTCAGAACAGGTATGAGGAGTGCCAGACCGGTATTGAAGAAAGTCGCAAGGCGGGTCGGTCCATGCTGAATGGATTTCCGGCAGTAAATCATGGTGTTTCGGGCTGCAGAAAGGTTATAGAATCAGTCAGTCTGCCTCTGCAGGCGCGTCATGGCACACCAGATGCAAGACTTCTTTCTGAAATCATTCACGCAGGCGGCTGGACCTCCAATGAAGGGGGTGGTATTTCCTATAACATTCCTTATGCGAAGAATGTTTCCCTTGAAAAGACCATTATGGACTGGCAGTACTGTGACCGGCTTGCAGGGTATTATCAGGAACAGGGTGTAGATATCAACAGAGAACCCTTCGGACCGCTTACCGGTACACTGGTGCCGCCAAGCATTTCAAACACCGTTGCAATTATTGAAGGGCTGCTGGCGGCTGAGCAAGGCGTGAAGCATATCACCTTGGGATACGGACAGTGTGGAAATCTGGTTCAGGACGTCGCTGCCATTAAAGCACTTGAACAACAGGCCAGTGCCTATTTCAAAGCCTTTGGTTACGACGTCCACCTTACAACTGTTCTGCATCAGTGGATGGGTGGCTTTCCAGAAGACGAGTCAAAAGCATTCGGTGTGATTTCATGGGGGGCAGCAACGGCGGCTCTATCAGGCGCTACAAAGGTTATTGTGAAGACACCCCATGAGGCGCTGGGGATTCCAACCAAGGAAGCCAATGCCCAAGGCATGAAGGCGACGCGACAGGTCTTGAATCTGCTCAAGGAGCAGAAGCTATCCCTGTCCAAGGATGTGGCTTCTGAGGTTCTCCTGATCAAGGCTGAGGTCAAGTGTCTTATGGATGCCGTTCTCGAGGCGGGAGACGGTGATCTGGCAATTGGTACGGTTAAGGCATTTGAAGCGGGAATATTAGACATTCCGTTTGCGCCAAGTCTCTATAATGCGGGCAAGATACTGCCGGCCAGAGATGCCAATGGTGCTGTACGCTTCTTGTCATACGGTAATTTGCCGATTGATAAGACACTTAGAGAGTATAACAATGACCTGCTGGAGCAAAGGGCAGTTCGCGAAGAAAGAGATGTCAGCTTCCAGCTGGTTGTTGATGACATTTTCGCAGTATCTGCAGGCCGACTCGTTGGGAATTCCAGTGTGAAAAAATAGGAGGAAGACATGAATATTATTGACGTAATTTGTTCAGAAGGACGTACGGGTTTCTATTTTGACGATCAGCGCGCTATTAAATCCGGCGCGAAATCAGATGGATTCAGATATCAAGGCAAGCCCATAACGAATGGTTTTACTGAAATCAGACAAGCTGGAGAATCCATTTCCGTAATGCTTGTCCTTGAGGATGGTCAAATTGCCTATGGGGATTGTGCTGCGGTTCAGTATTCTGGCGCAGGTGGTCGTGACCCGCTCTTTCTCGCAAAGGACTTCATTCCGGTCATTGAAGGACAAATCAAGGACATGCTGGTCGGACAGGATGCTGGGGCATTCAAGACCCTTGCTGAGCGTGTCGATTCCGTCAAAGTCGGCGGCCGAAATCTGCATACGGCAATCCGTTATGGTGTAACTCAGGCCCTGCTGGATGCTGCGGCAAAATCGGAGAAAATCACCATGGCTGAAGTGGTATCACGCCAGTATGACATAGAGGGACCCATTGTCTCCGTGCCTATTTTCACCCAGTCTGGTGACGACCGGTATTCCAATGCTGACAAAATGATCATAAAGGGTGCAGATATACTGCCCCATGCACTTATAAACCATGTGGATACAAAGCTGGGCAGAGACGGCGAAAAACTGCTGGAGTATGTGGAGTGGCTAAGGGATAGAATCCTGGCTGCAAAAAATGCAGAGGTTTCCCGCGACTATATGCCTGTCCTGCATATTGATGTCTACGGTACCATTGGCCAGCTTTTCGAGAACGATGTTGAGAAAATGGCAAACTACATATTGACCCTTGAGAAAGCGGCAAGACCCTTTACTTTGAGAATTGAGGGTCCGATGGATGTGGAGGACAGAGAACTTCAGGCCATCGCCCTTCGGGTCTTGCGTCAGTCTCTGAAAGAAAAAGGATCTGCGGTGGAACTTGTGGCAGATGAATGGTGCAACACACTGGAAGATATCAAACTCTTCGTGGACCAGCAGGCAGCGGATATGATCCAGATCAAGACCCCTGACCTTGGCGGCGTCAACAACATCATTGAGGCAATTTTATACTGCAAGCAGAATGGTGTAGGCGCATACTGCGGCGGCACCTGCAATGAGACAGACCGATCTGCACAGATCTGCACGAATATTGCCATGGCATGCGGTGCTGACCAGTGTCTGGCAAAGCCAGGCATGGGTGTGGATGAAGGCTTCATGATCGTATTCAATGAAATGAACCGCGTTCTGGCCCTTGTCAACAGTCGCCTGAAATGAGGTGAAAGCCATGCGGACAGTAGAAGGATATAAAATTGTTCAGAAGGTTAAGCAAATGTGCATCCAGGCCAACCGCCACCTTCCTGACGACGTCTACGAGGCACTGGAAAGGCGTGCACAGACGGACTGTGAAGATGCGTGCGACATTCTGAAGGTCATTGTCAACAATGCGGATATTGCAGCGCGAGAAGAGGTAGCCATGTGTCAGGATACGGGCATGGCTGTTGTCTTTGTCGAGCTTGGACAAGCGGTTGAGATTACTGGAGGAAGCCTGGAAGCGCTCATCAACGAAGGTGTCAGGCAGGGATACCGCGATGGTCATCTGAGAAAATCGGTGGTAAGTGATCCGCTCGGTCGTCAGAACACATCTGACAATACCCCTGCAGTCATCCATTATGAACTTGTGCCTGGAGAAAGGCTCAAAATCACCCTTGCACCCAAGGGCTTCGGAAGTGAAAATATGAGCCGGATCTATATGCTCAAGCCGTCAGAAGGTAGGGAAGGCATTGAAGAGGCAGTTCTTGAGACGGTCAGACTTGCAGGTCCAAATCCATGTCCGCCTATTGTAATCGGTGTTGGTCTTGGCGGTACTTTTGAAAAGGCGGCATTTCTTTCAAAAAAGGCCCTGATAAGAAGCCTGGACACACCGCATTCAGAGCCTGTTTATGCAGACCTGGAAAAAGATCTGCTTGATAAGGTGAACGCTTTGGGAATCGGACCTCAGGGCTTCGGAGGAAGAACCACTGCCCTGGGCGTCAACATAGAAACTTACGCAACACATATCGCTGGACTTCCTGTTGCTGTAAACATAGGCTGTCATGCATCACGACATGTCAGCTGTGAGATTTGATGGAGGTGTCTTATGAAAAGACTTGAATTGCCACTTGGGGCAGAAGCGCTGGCAGGTCTTAGAGCTGGCGACAAGGTGCTTGTAAGCGGCATAGTCTATACAGCCAGAGATGCAGCGCACAAACGACTGGCTGAATCGATCGTCAAGGGTGAGCCCCTTGTGCTTGATTTGAAAGATCAAGCCATATACTATGTAGGCCCTGCACCTGCAAAAGACGGTGCAGTCATTGGACCGGCGGGTCCGACGACGAGTGGGCGCATGGATGCTTTTACACCCATGCTGCTTCAGAATGGCCTGAAAATCATGATTGGAAAGGGTCGGCGAAGTCAAGCGGTCAGAGCAGCCATTAAGGCGCATGGTGCTGTCTACTTTGCAGCCATCGGAGGTGCAGCAGCGATTATGATGAAATCCATTGAATCAGCCTGTGTTGTAGCCTATGAAGATTTGGGAACAGAGGCAATCCGCAGGCTTGAAGTCAAGGACATGCCACTCATTGTCGCTATTGATTCAGCCGGCAATGATTATTACGACATAGGACCTGCAAACTACCTGTACCAGAGCACGTTTGGAGAGGATGTTGAATAAATGGACATAGAAAGACCATCACGAGCCGGTTCGGTTGAGTCGAACGATATTCTGATTATGCTTCACCCTGCTGAAGACCAGGTAGAGGTTGATTTGGAAAGTAAGGTGTTTGCCCAGTTTGGCGCACACATCGAGGCACTGATCGTAGAGACGCTTTATGAATGCGGCGTGACAGGTGCAGTGGTAGTTGCACGAGATAGCGGCGCGCTTGACTATACAATCAGGTCACGGGTGAAAACGGCAGTCAAAAGAGCGAAGGGAGCAGAAAATGAATAGACGTCGCAGTTTGCTTTTTATTCCTGGAAATAGTCCAGGTATGATACAAAATGCCGATCTGTTCGATGCGGACGGTGTCATTTTTGATCTGGAGGATGCGGTCAGTGTGGATGAAAAGGATGCTGCACGCGACCTTGTCGTATCTGCTCTGGAAACATTTGACTTTGATGCGATGGAATGTGTCGTGCGCATAAATCCCATGGATACGCCGCAGGGCGCAGTTGATTTGAGAGCTTTAAAGCAGGCGCTGCCTGATACGATCCTCGTTCCCAAGGCAGACGAGGATGCCATACGCAGGTGTGATCACATCTTGAGTGAAATTGAAACAGAACTGGGAATGGACCTGTACACTGTGGGCATAATTGCCTTGATTGAAACCGCCTACGGCATTGAGTTTGCCTCAAGTATAGTCCGAACATCCAGGCGTGTTAACGGCATTCTTCTTGGAGGAGAAGACTTTACATCCGATATGGAGGTGGAGAGAACAAAAGGTGGCATGGAGCTGGACTACGCACGAAACAGACTTGCAACCCTATCAAGAGCAATGGCGATGACGTTTTTTGATACGCCGTTTGTGGATGTGGACGATCCCTTGGGACTTCTTGAGGACTGCAAGAAGGCATGCAGTATCGGTGCGACGGGCAAGGCTGCCATCAATCCGCGTCAGGTCCGGACCATTCATGAAGCATTCACACCAGACGCTCAGACAATAGGATGGGCCAAAGAAGTGCTGGATGCCTGGAAGCGCGCTGAGGCAGAAAACAGGGGCGTCTTCTCGCTTCGGGGAAAAATGGTGGACGCACCTGTCAAGAACAGGGCGGAGAAAATACTCATAAGAGCTGGCATAAATGCAGGGGGGAATCAGGATGCTTAACGGAATAGGCCGTGAAATACCAGAATATTTGGATGGCTATGGCAGATGTAAGCCTTATCCCAGTTCAGAAACCGGTACTGGTGGTCCGGGCCTGGCAGGCTGCAATGAAAAAGGCTCACATCATGGAGAGAAATACCGTACTGACCTCAAGGTCCTCCTTGATGAAATAGGCATTGAAAACGGCATGGCACTCTCTTTTCACCATCATCTTCGAAATGGAGACCATGTAATGAACGTGGTTCTGGACGCCGTTGAAGCCATGGGTGCTACGGATATTAGGGTTGCAGCAAGCTCTGTGTTTCCGGTCCATACTTCTCTGGTACGTCTGATCGAACGCGGTGTGGTGACGCAGGTTCGGGCAAATTACATCTCAGGTCCGGTTGCAGACCTCATTTCTTCTGGAAAAATGAAGTACCCAGCCGTTATGTATACCCATGGCGGCCGGGCCAGAGCCATTGAGTCCGGGGATTTGAAAATCGATGTGGCATTTATCGCAGCGCCTTTATGCGATAAGGCGGGTAACATATCAGGGGCAGATGGCCCTGCAGCATGCGGCACCCTCGGCTATGCGATTCCAGATGCCCAGTACGCCAAGCGGGTTATCGCCATAACCGATACCCTGGTATCTTATCCGACGCCGATGACGGAAATCAGTGAGATGTTTGTGGATTACGTGCTTGAGATAGGCTGTATTGGTGATCCGGCGGGCATTGTCAGTGGAACGACCCAAATAACCAGAGACCCGATTGGCCTCAAGATAGCTTCCCTTGCAGCAGATGTCATCGGGCATTCAGGTCTTCTTAAGAAGGGGATGTCCTTTCAAACAGGGGCTGGGGGCGTTTCCCTTGCAGTGGCGCATTTCGTTTCAGAAAAGATGAAAGCAGGCGGAATCCGCGGCAGCTTTGCTTCAGGCGGCATCACAGGATACCTGGTTGATATGTTTGAAGAGGGACTGTTCGAAAGTCTGCTGGATGTGCAGTGCTTTGACCATAAGGCGGTTCGTTCCTTCAGGGACAACAGGGAGCATCAGGCCATGTGTGCATCCAGGTATGGAAATCCCCATAACAAGGGATGCGTGGTCAACCAGCTGGATATCATGATTCTGGGCGCGACGGAAATCGATCTGGACTTCAATGTAAATGTTACCACGGGTTCCGATGGTCGCATCATGGGCGGTTCAGGCGGCCATAGCGATACCGCTTACGGTTCCAAACTCGCCATTGTAGTGACCCAGCTTGTCAAAGGCAGGTTGCCTATTGTCAGAGAGCGGATTACGACCGTTACAACACCGGGAGAAAGTGTGGATGTCCTCGTTACAGAACGGGGCATTGCAGTGAATCCAAACCGACCTGAGCTAAAGGTGCTCCTGGAAGATGCGGGACTCCCGGTCGTAGATATCCGTAGACTTTATGAAAAAGCCTGCAGTCTGACCGGATATCCCAAAGACCTTGAAACAGAAGCTGAGATTGTCGCTGTAGTCGAATACAGGGACGGGTCTGTGATCGATGTTGTTCGAAAGGTATGATGCATGTGCTTGGAATTCATATAGAACCGCTTAAGAATGACCAGATGTATGCCTTTATGGAACTTCTGCATAGGCATCATCTGGACTACGAGCCAACAGTAGAGGAAACCTTGGTCATGCTCCACGAGGGCCGAATGATTGGGACATGCTCGTCTGAGGGAAAAATCATCAAGATGTTTGCGGTGGACAGGTGTTATCAGGGTGGCGGGTATGCAAGTGCCCTGCTGACTCAAATGCTGAATCTCTTATTTGACAAGGGTCATTTTACAGTTCTGGCTTACACACTTTCAAAAAATCGGTGCATATTTGAGGCGATGCAGTTTCGCTGCATTTATGACACCATGAATGTGGCGCTGCTCTCAATCGGCGTCAGAGAACTGGAGCGGTCTCTGAATCATCTGGAAAAGAAGCTTCCAATGTCGGTGAAGCATCGAGGGGCGATTGTCATGAACGGAAATCCCTTCACGAAGGGGCATGCCCATCTCATAGAAGAAGCCTGCAAGCAGTGCGATGAACTGATTGTTTTCGTAGTCGAAACCGACAAATCAAGCTTTAACACAGGTGAACGTCTTCAAATGATTCAACTGGGCACGGCGCATTTAAAGAAGGTGAAGGTTGTTTTAGGGGGGGCCTATATTGTCTCCAGTGCAACCTTTCCGCAGTACTTTGAAAGAAGCGAGGAGAAAATAGCCCAGTGGAGTGCAGAGCTTGATGCAGGCATCTTTTGCAGCATTTATGCCAAGGCACTGGAGATTGAGTCGCGGTTCGTTGGGACGGAGCCCTATTGTCAGCTGACTGCAAAATACAATACGGCACTGAAGCGAATCTGCGCGGCGTCAAAAATGACACTCAAACAAATCAAGCGACTTCAAATAGATGGAATTCCAGTGAGTGCGTCCCTGGTCAGAAACCTGATTCGGGCTCAGGACTGGGTTTCAGTAAAGGCACTTGTACCTGCGACGACCTATGCCATTTTGAGGTCTGAAGATACAAAGACCAGCATCGAGGGCATTCAGGCCGGCCGACCTGGAAAGCATTGAAGCAAGTTTCAAAATTAAGCAAGTTTCAAAATGAAACAAATTTCAAAATGAAACAAATTTTAAAATAGAGCAAGACTTGAAAATGAAACACATAAGAGAGAGGGTGAAGGTGATGGAGCGTGAAAGTGTCCCTGCTGACATGGCAGTAAAGATTGAAGCGGTGCTGGCGGACCGGGAAAGACGCGGCCAGCTGGGGATTGAATTGGCAGAGCAAATGAAGTTGACAGTGGTTTGTGCCCGCATTAATTATCCGGGGTTTCACAAAAACACGGCTTCGGCAATCGCAGGATTTGCGGTTTTGCGGGAGGCGATCCAGGCCAATTTTGAGAATGAGATCATACATACCACCCTTCATGAGGGCGCCGATGGCCATGCCCTGATTCTTGCTTTAGAGGGACGGGCCGAGGACATAAAAAAAAGAGCCGTACTAATGGAGGAAGACCATCCCATAGGCAGACTCTTTGATCTTGATGTGATTTCTTCCCAGGGCACGGGTCTAGGCAGAAGTGACCTGGGCCTTCCAGAGCGAAAATGTTATATGTGTGGACAGGCCGCGCGTGCATGTGCCTCAAGGCAAAAACATGACTTGGAGTGTCTTATTGACCACTGCAATCGGCAAATCAGTGCATTTATACAGCCTTCTTCTGCAGGATGGAGTCATGAGAAACTGCCCCCACCTCGAAGCTGAAATATCTGAAAGTCATCTGAATGATCGGTCCCATGCAAAATGCCAGGAGCACAGTGCCAATACCGATTTTTGCACCGAGCAGATAGCCTAGGAAGAGCACGGTGAGTTCGATGCTTCCTCGAATCAGACCGACAGGTTTTCCAGTCACCCGGGTAAGGGCAACCATCAGACCATCGCGCGGTCCGGCACCATAACGCGATCCGATATAGAAGTAGCTTGCAAATGCAATCATGAACATGCCCGCAAAAATCATAAGGACACCCAGAAAGAAGTTGTTCGGGGTCTTGATGAGGTCAATGTGAAAGATGTAATCGATAAAAAGGCCGATGAGAACGGTGTTTAGAATCGTTCCAACGCCGATGGCCTCGTGAAACTGGTAGGTGACTGCCACGACGGCAATACCAACGAGGATGCTGATTTGACCGAAGGATATTCCAATGGTCTGGCTTAGGCCTGAATGGAGGGCGTCCCAAGGGGAAAGTCCCAGATTTGCCTGTATGGTTAAAACAATGCCCACCGCATAAAGCATGAGCCCTAGCAAGAGGCGGCCGATGCGCGTGTATGTCATGATAAGCTCCTAACCGAACGCGTGATGTTCTGATCTTGAATCAGTCTGCAGAAGCTGCAGACCATTTGAGTGAAGATATTAAGCCTATTATACTTATAAGTTGAAGTGAATACAATTGCAAATGGAAATATCCCGCAGTTATGCCCTTTGAATGGGTGCATGCGGGATATTTTTCTTTGTAGTGATTGATTTGACAGTGCAAGGCTTCCTGCTTCTACCGTGTCAGGAAGAAGCATAGGAAGGTGATGAATGTTGGAAACAGTGCATATTTAAAAAGTGTTACAGAAGATATACCCGATTTGAAATGCCGCTTGAGTATGGATTGTCCCACTGGGTTGGGGGCATTGGCGATGACGGTCAGACCGCCGCCGGTGATTGCGCCTGAAACCACAGCGTACTTCATGGTATCAGGCAAGTTGGGAACAAGGGTACTCAAATAGGTAATGGCAGCATTGTCATTAAAGGCAGTCAGGAAGATGGACGTGATATTGAGCCCCGTCGATGGCAGGTGCTCAAGCAGTGGGCCAATCCACCAGGACTGAAGGGTGCCGTGAATCACCAGACCTGCTATGAAAAAGGCAACAAGCAGGGCAGGCTTTAAGTCAATGCGGTTCTGATAGAATACAGTGACTTGAAAAAAACCAAGGAAGAATAGAAAACCGGACATGAAGAGTACCGGGTCGTGTGCATTCACAACGGTCCAGATCAGGAAGGCGACGTGGACTGAAATAATCCAGGCAGGAACAGCGGCTTCCCTTGTATTCCAATTGGGGTCGCGATAGGTTGGACGCATTTCTTCAGGGAGGAGCCCAGGAAGAATTTTTTTCATTTCATCCAGCTGTATGCCTTCAAATTTTTCATCAATGGCATTTTTCACATCGTAGTCTTCAATTTCCTGGGCAGTCAGTCTTTTCATGGCCAAGTCTTCAAGATTTCCTTTGAGGATGTCCGAATACGCATTGAGTTCACTGGTAAAACCGACCGATCGGTCTACTATTTTAGCGAGCTCAGTGAAGCTGTTTTCCAGCTCGCTGGCACTGACAAAGCGTGACTGTATTTTTTTCTTGTAGAGATAATGCTGATAATCAACCTCCAGGGCATTGATGTCCTTTCGAAATACCACATAGTAGCCGAATGTCGAAATGATAATGGCTAGAAGCGCCTTCCATCCAAAGGTGTTGAACATGAATGGGGTGGTCCATTGCCATGGTCCGGCAACCATGAGAATAGGCGGTGCCGCAAAATTCGTCAGGGATCCGCCAATGGAGACATTGACGAAAAGCAGAGCCAGGGTGGCATATCTGAGTTTGCGTGTCGGTTGGAGCTGGTAGAATTTTTCTGAAAGCAGCATGGCGGCAATCGTCATGGCCGCAGGCTCTGTTATGACAGAGCCAAGTATTGGCGTCAGGGTCAGAATGACAAACCACCATACCTCGATTCTGTCACCGAACAACTTGACAATGTGCCAGGTGATAAACTCAAAAAACTTAAGAATTGGCCTGCTTGAGGCAATGGTCATAATCACAATGATAAAAAGCGGTTCTGTATAGTGCAGGCTGTCAACGTATGTGACAAAGGTCTCCCAGCTGTAAAAAGCAGATATGGCAATGGCGAGGCCAATGGCCCATATTCCGAAAACCACTTCGACCTCTCCGAGAAGATGAAAGACTGCTGCACTGATGGAATGGCTGTGCTTGTCCACTTTTCCTGCTTCTATCAGACCCTTGTAAAGCTTCTCCCTTTTATGGGAAAGTTTTATGAAGAAACTGCTGAGCAGGGTGTGAATGATTGCACAGATGAAAATAAGTAGGGCAACGATGTTGAAGGGCTCTTTATGAATTCTTTGCGCAAGGATTTCCAGCAGATTTGTCTGGTCTTCATCTGCATAGCTTTCTTCTGATCTTGGGAAATTACCTGAAGAAACTTCAGAATGTGCCATTGAAGGTAAAGCGAATGCGCAAAAAAGTGTTATTATTAGGAATAGGAGTATGAATGGTTTGAATTTAATTGTCAATTGAATCCCCCTCCTCTGTTTTGCATATTTTTACCCTTTTTCAAGAAAAATGAACAGGGTTGGTGTAAAATAGTGTGAAGAAATGGGATAAGGAGAAATACATGATAGATATTACAGCACTCATTCAAAACAGCGGATTGCAGCTGGACTCAATAAGATACGATAAGAAGTGCAGGCATGCCGTGCATGGGGTGTCATCTGATCGCGGGCCTGTTGTGGCATGGAATATAACCAAGAGATGTAATTTCAAGTGCAGACATTGTTATTCTGAATCGACTGAAGCCACAGACATTCACGAGCTTTCCCTTGATGAAATCAAGGTGGCTGTAGATCAAATGCGGGATATCAAAGTGCCTGTCATTCTGCTTTCCGGGGGTGAACCCCTCATGCATGCCCATATTTTTGAGATTATTGAGTATATCCGAAATGCTGGAATTCGTGTGAGCTTATCGACCAATGGCAGCCTGATTACCAAGGCGTGTGCTGAAAAGCTCAAGGACCTGGGCGTCAGTTATGTGGGAATCAGTCTGGATGGCATCGGCTCCGTCAACGATGCGTTTCGAGGCGTGAAGGGTGCCTTCGATGCGGCTGTTAGGGGGATTCGAAACTGCACGGAAGCGGGTCAGAAGGTGGGGCTGCGCATGACAGTCCACGGTGAAAATGTCTATCAGGTTCCTAAGGTGCTGGAATTTATGGAGAAGGAGCATATCAACAGAATCTGCTTCTATCATCTTGTTCCATCGGGCAGGGGCAATGAAATAAAGGAACAAATGATGAGCCGAACTCAGGCGCGCACATTTGTCAGCGATCTGCTGGATTATGCCGTGCAAATGCAGGCACAGGGCATTCACAAGGAAATACTGACGGTGACAAACCATACTGACGGTCCTTATTTGTATCTGCTTATGAAAGAGAGAGATGCAGGGCTTGCGGGTCAAATGCTTGAAAAGCTATCCAACAACAGGGGCAACCGGTCGGGAATCGCCATGATGAATATGGACTGGAATGGTCAAGTGTATCCGGACCAGTTTTCTAAGTTCATGCCTCTTGGGAGCATCCGTGAAAAAACGCTGAAAGAAATCTGGATAGAGGGTAGCCAGCCCCTGAACACGCTGCGCAATAAACGGGACTTTTTGAATGAAAGGTGCAAATCCTGCAAATGGCTGGATGTTTGCGGGGGCAATTTGAGGGCGAGGGCCTTTATGACTACTGGCGATTTATGGGCTATGGACCCGGGATGCTATTTAGAGGATGATGAAATATGATACTTTCTTGGAATACGACAAAACGCTGCAATCTATTCTGCAAGCATTGCTACAGGGAGTCTGACGCAGAAGCGGCAGCAAATGAGCTGTCACTGGAAGAGGGCAAGAAGCTCATTGAAGAAATTAGAGATACAGGTAAATTCAAAATCATGATTCTGAGTGGTGGGGAACCGCTTTTACGCGATGATCTTGAAGACCTTGCAAGGCATGTGCGCGCATGCGGCATGATTCCGGTTCTTGGGACAAACGGCACCCTGATGACCCAGGCGCGTGCAAAATCACTCAAAGAAGCGGGTGTGGCGGCTGTAGGCATTAGCATTGACTCGATTTCAGATAAGAAGCACGATGATTTCAGACAGACCCCTGGGGCTTTTGTGGGTGCGAGGCAAGGCATACAAAATGCCATTGACGCCGGCATGCGTGTTCAAATCAACCCGACAATCACTAAAGACAACTACAATGAGATAGAAGCAATTATAACAAGTGCAGAAGGCTGGGGTGCTTCCTCGGTACATCCTTTTTTCCTGGTCGAGGCAGGTCGGGGAAAATGCATTAAGGAAAACGCACTTTCCGACGAAGATTATTTCAAAGCCCTTGAGACGGTTCTGAAATTTCAGGCTAAGACCAAGG